>QHBR01000361.1 GCA_003244015.1 Hyphomicrobiales bacterium
CGCCGCCGTTAAATCGCTCACGCGGCTTGAAGCCGCCAAGTGCGCGGTTCTAAGGGCCTCTTTCGGCAAGGTCTGGTTGTGCTAGCGGTGGCCATATCGGACTTGCGGCGAACTCGGACTTCAGTTTGCCGATGCCTTAACGTTTTCAATTTCGGGCACTACCTGTATCAAGGTGTCGGCTACTTCGTGCTAGACATTTGGAGCATCCTTCACTCGAACGGAAAGTTCGTTGAAATAGCCGTCGAGGGCGTTGATACTTATCACGTTCGTCGGCGATAATACCGCCAACCCACCGGTGTTCCTTATCAATTTGTTCAGACGCCGACATATCGTTTGCGCAGGATCCGCGGCTGCCATCTCCGTCCAAACCTAGTTACGGTCTACAGACCACGGCGTTAGCAAGGAGATCAGCTCGCTGCAGCCGCTAAGACCCGCGTGAACCTTTTCTTCGATACGGTCACCGCTTTTGATGTCGAATATGTCAATGAATACCTCAGTTCCCGTTTGACCTCGAATACCGATGGCAATTTGCTGCGCTACCCATCTGTCGTGCCAGCCATGGGATACAAAAACACTATATGCTATCGTAAATTGCCTGACATTTTTCGATTTGTACCTTACCTCGTTCTTTCTAGATAAAGCCTGCCGCCTTTTTCCAAAAACTCCGCGCTCTTTTCGGCCATCCCTTTGTCGCGCTCGGCGATCAAAGCCGCTTCCTCGCGCAGATCTTGGGTGATCTTCATCGAGCAAAATTGCGGCCCGCACATCGAACAGAAATGCGCGGTTTTATGCGCGTCCTTGGGCAGCGTCTCGTCGTGAAAGAGTCTTGCCGTGTCGGGATCAAGCCCGAGGTTGAACTGGTCCTGCCAGCGGAAATCGAATCGTGCGCGGGACACGGCGTCGTCGCGAATTTGCGCCGCCGGATGCCCCTTGGCGAGATCGCCGGCGTGCGCGGCGATGCGATAGGTGATGACGCCAACCTTCACGTCGTCGCGATCCGGCAGGCCAAGATGCTCCTTCGGCGTCACGTAGCAGAGCATGGCGCAGCCAAACCAGGCGATCATCGCGGCGCCGATCCCCGAGGTAATGTGATCGTACCCCGGCGCGATATCGGTCGTCAGCGGCCCAAGCGTATAGAACGGCGCCTCGCCGCATTCCTCGAGCTGCTTTTCCATATTGATCTTGATCTTGTGCATCGGCACATGGCCGGGGCCTTCGATCATGACCTGGCAGCCCTTGCCCCAGGCGATCTTGGTCAATTCCCCGAGCGTTTCGAGCTCGGCGAATTGGGCGCGATCGTTGGCGTCGGCGATCGAGCCCGGCCGGAGACCGTCACCCAGCGAGAAGGATACATCGTAAGAGCGCATGATGCCGCAAATCTCGTCGAAGCGCTCGTAGAGAAAACTTTCCTTGTGATGCGCGAGGCACCAGCGCGCCATGATCGAGCCGCCGCGCGAGACGATGCCCGTGGTGCGCTTGGCGGTCAGCGGCACATAGGCGAGGCGCACGCCGGCATGGATCGTGAAATAATCGACGCCCTGCTCGGCCTGCTCGATCAAGGTGTCGCGGAAAATCTCCCAAGTGAGTTTTATGGGATCGCCATCCACTTTTTCGAGCGCTTGATAGATCGGCACGGTGCCAATCGGCACCGGGGAGTTACGCATGATCCAGTCGCGGATATTGTGGATATTGCGCCCGGTCGACAAATCCATGACGGTGTCGGCGCCCCAGCGGATCGCCCAGACCATTTTCTCGACTTCCTCGGCGACGGAAGAGGTCACCGCCGAATTGCCGATATTGGCATTCACCTTGACGAGGAAATTGCGGCCGATGATCATCGGCTCGAGTTCCGGATGATTGATGTTGGCGGGGATGATCGCGCGGCCCCGCGCGAGCTCATCGCGCACGAACTCGGGCGTGACGAAGGAAGGGATCGCGGCGCCAAAACTCTCGCCATCCTTGAGCCGCGCCAGCGCGCCTTCGAGCATCTGTTCGCGGCCGAGATTTTCCCGCGCCGCGACAAAAATCATCTCCTCCGTGATGATGCCGGCGCGGGCAAATTCATATTGGGTGACGGGGGCACCATCGCGGCCTCGCCTGGGCTGCCGATTCGCGGGGCAGGGCGGCACCTGGCGGCCGGGCGCGACGCTGCCATTATCCTCCGGCCGCACCGCGCGCCCGGCATAGGTGTCGAGTCCTTGCCGCGCGGACAGCCACGGCTGCCGAATGGGGGCAAGCCCTTTGGAGAGATCAATTGAAACCGCGTCCTGCGTGTATGGCCCCGAGGGGTCGTAGACCCTAACCGGCGGCTCGTTCGCGGAAGGATCGAGCCCGATTTCACGAAACGGGACCGCGATGTCCACGCGGCCTCGCGGATGATGATAAATCTTTTTCGAGCCCGGCAACGGCCCACTCGTCACGCTTCGCGGAACGAGGTTTTGCGGCTTGTACAAAATATTCATCGCGATCCTCCGCTCGGGGCTTCTTCCAGCGAGGCGGGAGGCGGATGCGAAGCGGCCCAAGGCGGGGCTCGTCTTTGCTTTGCCGGTCCCTGCGCTGGCATTACCCAGATTCAGGTTCTACGGGTTTGATCTCAGCCGCCGTTTCCAGCAGCACCCCATGGCGAGTCCAGGAATATAGGCCGCGCGGAGGGATCGGGCAAGCGGCGTGGAAAACCGGTAGTGGGCCAGTTTGAATAAGGCAAAAGGAATCGGCCTAGCCTTATGGGCATTCAAGCTCGCTGGAAGAAATCCTAGTTATCTTGCGCCGGAACAAGTTCACCACATTTCCTTCGTCGGGCTGAATTTTCTTTTTGAGGATCGGCGTCGCTCGCACATCGGCGGTGTCGTCGGTAAGTGCGCCTGAATCAAGGTCGCAAAGCTCCTCGATATCCTTTGGGGCCAGTGAAACCGCAGAAAGAATTTGTGAGACAGATTGTTCGCCTTCCAACAGAAGCTGGCTAATGCTTCTGCGCAGTATTCGCGGCCTTTCTTTTTCAATCTTTCGATCATATGGCTCTACCCTGCGCCAACCTCGCCGGTTGTAGTTGATCCACAACCTTTTCTCGCTCTCGTCATCAACGATGGAGAGTGCCTTGCAACGCTTTATCATCGCGCCGACCGAGACTTTCCAGCGCTCCTTAAGCGCCAAGAGGCCGTCGAGCGTCGGCGACCAGAGGTCATTGGTGAACTCGTCGGCCGGTAGCAATAGAGCGCCGGCGAAGTAGTGCGCTTGATCCTCCATAATTTTGTAGTCGCTGGCCGAATTTAGCCTCTTAGGATCAATTTTGCTGTGCGCCACGAGATGCAGCAGTTCATGAGCTGCATCGAATCGCTGACGCACTGCGCTAGCCTTGTCGCGATTGAGGACTACGATGGGGATGCGGTATGCGCTTGACCATTGTGAGAAGGCGTCGAGTTTCTCGACGCCGACGTGGATGCGCGAGATGACGATCCCGTTGTTCTCCATCTCCAATAGCAAGTCTGGCATTGGACCGTCGGGAATCTGCCAATGCATACGTACGGAGGCGGCAGCGGTCTCTAGATAATCTGAATCGATCTGCCGAAAATCCTTCGGCGAATCCATGAGCTTCGGCAGGTCAAGGCTTGGGAAATGAAAGAAGCTGGCGAAATAATCAATGATTTCCCGAATCCAGATTAACCGAACCTCCGCGCGATCTCGCGCCGCACGAGTCGCCGTCGTTTTGCCGCGCCAAAAGATTGGGTTGCTTTCGGAATGACTGACCTCACGCGTGAACCGCGAAAGTGGCATGTTCAGCTTATCGGCAATCAGCTCAAGCATTTCAGGGCTTGGGCTCTGCTTTCCATGCTCATATTGCGACACGGACTGCGGCGACACACCGATGAGATCGGCGAGTTCTGTTCCGTTCATGCCGCGCGCCTGACGGGCTTCCGTTAGACGCGCTCCGATGAAGCCATGCGTTCCAACTCTCATTCTTCCGACCCAGTCTTGCCGATCTTTGCGGATTGGGACGGCGCGGTCCTCTCGCTTCTCCGCTGGCGGATAAGCCGAGATGATCTCCAATAGCGGCAAACTGGCCGCCCATCCTTTGTAATCGCGGTATGGAACGAAGAAGCCGATGGCTCCGAGCTGTTGCTGATCCTTCGTGAAGGTCCGGCCGACGGGGCTGTGCAACACGATTCCCGTAAACATCTTGGAAAGGATCAGGTCGGACGGTTCGTCGCCGAGGTCTAGTCGCGGCGACCGTTCGAATCTCGAAACCTCGGCGAGCTGCTTCCGGAAGGCCGCTTGGCTAGCATTTCTCCGGAGACCTGGACGTAACTCTGCGTCATACCGATACCGGCTTTGCCTGCATAGACGTAGTGGCAAAGGTTCGTCCCAATGAGCTTCGATGATGCCAACACGCCAGCCTCTTTTGCGGCTGTCAGCAATGCGTACTCCATCTTGAAGTAGCGATCCTGATAGAGCTTCTGCGGACGTTGATCTTCGACCACAGCAGGATCGGCGACAACTGCACTATATGCTTCACTGTAAGTGGCCTGCGCGAGTTCCGCTAATCGGCGCCAAAGTGCCTGCGGCGTGTCGGCAACAATTTTGGCTAACACATGCTCTCGGTATAGGTCTGCGGCTTCCATCCGACTTCACCTTGATTCGCGACGCTATTTCAGGATAATGCACATTTCGTAACAAAATGTAAAGTTTTTGTCGCATTGGGCAGCGGGCCAGTTTGAATTTCTGCTTTGCGCCAGGAGCGGACACTGGCGCCGGATGAGACCGCACCCGATATTCGGTAGTTCGAAACGGTCCCAGCGGTGATCGCACGCGAACGAAAAATACTTTCTTCCCTTGATGATCCCACGGTCCGAGATTCGTTACACTTCGCGTCGGAACCACGCCCAGTGTCGAGGTCCTGGTGTTGCTAAAGCCTGTCCAAAAGGACATTCTCAACCTTGAGGGTGCCGTAATCCGGCGGATGTAGGACGAAACAACTAAAGAGTGCGGCGTTCAGCGCCAGCAGTTCCATCCCAACGTCGTCCTCCTTTAGATAAAGACGAGCGCTGCGCTCTGGCGGTGGCGACTCACCGGCCGGCGGGCACTCGAATTGGAAATTGCGCTCATGAAGATAAACGGCCGCCATTACCGAACAATCTGGCTAAACCCGGACGGGCGAAGCGTCGAGGTCATCGATCAATCCAAGTTGCCGCACTCTTTCGAGACGCAAACGCTCAGCTCTTTCGGTGACGCCGTAGAGGCGATCAAGAACATGATCGTCCGCGGCGCGCCGTTGATCGGGGTGACTGGGGCCTATGGCTTGGCGCTCGCCGTCGCCGACGACCCGGCTGACAATGCCATCGAAGCCGCCTATGCCGAACTGCTTGGATCACGGCCTACCGCCGTCAATTTACGTTGGGCGCTGGACCGCTTGCGCGATCGTCTCTTTTCTACGCCGCCGCCAATGCGGCGCACGCTTGCTTATAGCGAAGCTGCGGCGATCGCCGATGATGACATACAGGCTTGTCACGCGATCGGCGAATATGGCGCGGCGCTCATAAGCGCGGCGGCGCCCCGGTGTCCCGATCGTCCAGTGAATATTCTCACTCACTGCAACGCCGGCTGGCTTGCCGCAGTCGACTGGGGAACCGCGCTCGCGCCGATATACAAGGCAGCCCGCGCCGGCGTCGCCGTGCATGTCTGGGTGGACGAAACGCGGCCCCGGAACCAAGGCGCTAGCCTAACCGCCTTTGAGCTTCTCGGCGAGGCGATCCCGCACACAATTATCGCTGATAATACTGGCGGCCATTTGATGCAGCATGGTCTCGTTGATTTGTGCATCGTCGGCAGCGACCGCACAACGCGCGCAGGAGATGTCTGCAACAAAATTGGCACTTACCTGAAGGCGCTGGCTGCGCACGACAATAGCGTGCCTTTCTATGTCGCCCTGCCGAGTTCGACGATCGATTGGCGCATAAGCGATGGCCTGAGGGAAATTCGGATCGAAGAACGCGATCAAAGTGAAGTGACCCATATTTGTGGACGCACGGAACGCGGCGAGACCGCTCGCGTGCGCTTGACGCCACATGGCTCGCCGGCGCGTAATTTCGGCTTCGATGTGACGCCCGCGCGTCTGGTTTCCGCCCTCATCACCGAACGGGGCGCCTGCGCCGCGAACGAAGCGGCGCTGCAGAGCCTGTTCCCCAACCTCGCAAATTCCGCGTGATGCCGTTTTAACAGGCGCGCGGCGGCTTCAATCCATAATTCTTAAATTTCTCAATCGTCCGCGCAATCTCATCATCCGGCAACACGACGGGCGTTCCGGCCAGCGAGGCAAGATAATAGATTTTCGCTAGCGCCTCCAGGTCGACGGCTCGCCATAATGCTTTGTCCAGGTTGGAGCCCGTGACGATCGCTCCATGATTCCCGAGCAAAACGCCATGCGCTCTCCCAAGACCCGTCACGGCGAGTTGGGACAATTCGGCGGTTCCGTACGGCGCGTAATCTGTACAACGGATCCGGTTGCCGCCGAACGCCGCGATCATGTAGTGCGCGGCAGGAATATCGCGCCGCAATACGGAAAGAGTCGTCGCGTAAAGCGGATGCGTATGCACCACTGCATTCACTTCCGTTCGCGCACGCAAGATGTCGCGATGGACCCGCCATTCTGTAGAAGGCTCAAGAGGCCCCTCAAAAGTGAGACCGGATTCAACGAGCGAGACGATAGCGATCATTTCCGGCGTCATCGTCGTGTAAGGGATGCCGCTCGGCGTGATCAGCATGGCGTCTCCGTCGCGCACGGAGATGTTGCCAGCCGTACCCTGATTGATTCCGAGGGCGTTTATCTCACGGGCAGCCCGGACGATCGAGTCGCGTATGGTCGGGCGAGACATTGAACATAATTCCGCTGCGTGGAGCATAGGCTGGGATTAAGTCTATTGCAAAAGGCGACTCGCGCGTGATCAGCGCCACGCTACCGTTCACCATTTTGGCTCGATCCGGTTTCGCGCGCAACGCGGAACCAGCTCGTCTGCATTGGTGTGCTGGGCGGCTGCGGTAATCTCGTCCAGCAAATCCGGGTCAAATGCGCCTTCGACGCAAAGCAGCTCCTCGATCCGAGAAAGGTCTTTCCCGTGCTGCACCGCTGCGCGGAGCTGCATAAGGGCCAGCTACCGTTTCCCGACGTTCCGAGCTTTAGATCCGCGCCCAGATCGGCATTATAGCCTCGGCCGAACTTAGTTTTTTGGACGCGAGGCGCACTCGAACCCAGTCATCACGCAGCCGTGGGGCGCATCTTGACAATCATACCTCGTCTGCTAGTTATTTTCGATAATTTAGGCTGTCTTCCGAGAGGACCTTATGAAGCGCTCCCTTTCGATAGGGGCAATTGGGTTGGCGGCCCTTGTCTTGCATTACTCCCAGCAAGAATCTCGCGCCCAGCAGAAGTTGGTGCTGGTCTTTATAGGCACCGTGGCAACCGCGACCTGGGGCGCGATAAAACATGCCCAAGCGCAAGGGGCGCCCCCACAGCCGTCTGTACCGCCTCAGACCCTCGGGGCGGGGTCGCGGCCATCTGCACCGACTCCGACTCTCGTCGGTAAAGTTTATAGGCTCGGTCAAGATTCGTGGGCGGTCACCTCTGCGGAATACTGTGTGAGCTATGTCCCAGGTCTTTGCTCCCCATGCGATTACGACGGAAATCAGTGTACTGGACATTTTGGTGAGCAGTTAATCAAATTCGCAGCCCATTAGATAAGATAAAGCTAGTTCGGGTAAAAATACGACGACAGATCGCCGAACTTGGGACATGCCACGTGTTTTTTGTCGCGTCTCAGTTTGAATATGCAGTTTCAAAATTCGTCGCCGGCGATTTGCTTGTTATCAATGCAAATTTTGACTTTTGGCCGCCGAAGGAGACCGGATCTTCCGTACACCTCAACAATGTGAATTTGATCGCCTTCTTTAACTGATCCTCTAATCAACGCGACCTCTTTTCGTGGCCATAAAAAGGGCTTCACGGAATCAACAACCTGTCCGTCAATGTATAATTTGAGTTCTCTTGCCGATAGCCAGGCCGCTATTTGATGGCCCTTAAACACACTCTTGATCTCCCAAGGGCTGAGGTAGGGGCTGAGGTAAGAGCTGACGTTAAGCATTTTTGTCCTCCAACTGGCCCGGGCGGCTCGGGCATCCCGTCTGACATCCGGCGAACTTTACACCTAGGATGCGTTCCGGCAACGGGCTCGGCCATCGACGCGGCATCACCGCGCTCCCAGAATTGCACCGAGAGATAGGTCGATCACAGATTAAAGAAGGGGCCCAGTCTTTGGCCTTGACGTGAAACATTTTGGTCGATTGACGCCGCCGGGAACGAGCCCCGGCGGGTGGGTTTGCGCCGATCCCGCAAGCGGCAGCCGCCTCCGAATCTTCCCCGATTTCACCTGTTCAAACCCGGGCTGCCTCGATCGCCTTGGCGCGCTGGAGCGCCGGGCGGGCGAGACCGATCGACATAGGCGCGCAGCGCGGGCTGCGAAGGAACAAGCTTAAAGATATCGATCCCGAAATGAAGGTCGAGGCCGATCATGACGTCGGCCGCCGAGAATTTTTCGCCGAGCAGCCAGGGGCTTTTGGCAACCGCCGCCTCAACCACATCGAAGACTCTATCGAAATCGCCAAATCCCGCCGACTCGGGCCTCAACTGGACATTGCCGGACTTCGCCAAAAAGGCCTGCTCGACACAGCCCGGCGAGAAAAACAGCCATCGCAGATAGGGCGCGCGGGCCGGATCGCCGAGAGGCGGGGCAAGGCCTGCTTGCGGGACCGCCTCCGCGACATAGGCGCAGATCGCGCCAGACTCCGCGACGGCAAGAGGCCCATCGGTCAGCGCGGGGACCTTCGCCATCGGGTTGATGGCGCGAAATTCCGCGCTTTTTTGTTCGCCGGCGGACAGATCGAGCCGGACGCGCTCATAGGGAACGCCCGCCTCTTCGAGCACCCAAAGAGCCCGCAGCGAACGCGTGCGCGGTGCCCAATAGAGCTTCATCATCTTTACCTCCGTTTTGAACAGACCTCACACATGCTCCACCGCTACGATGCCCGGGATCGCCTTGAGCGCGCCCGCGACTTGCGGCGAAACGGAAAATTTGCCCGGCAGCTTCACTTCGACCTCGCCGCTTCCCGTTAGCAGCACCAGCGACACTTCGCCATCGCCCCGTGCGCTGAGATTCCGCGCGATCTCGCCAAGCAAATCTTTGTCGCGCAAAAAAACGCGTAAACCCGTACCGATCCGGCTCGCCGCGGTGTCCAAGGGTTCCACCGAGACGATGCGGGCCCGCACGTCCGCGCCTTCAAGGGAAGCTTGCAGGCCAACGAGCACGCAGGCGCCTTTCTCCAGAAGATCGCGATATTGATTGAGGCCTTCCTGAAACAAAATCGCTTCATATTGGCCGGATTGATCCGAGAGGCTAACGATCCCCATCTTCGCGCCCGACTTGGTTCGGCGCTCGTGCCGGTCCAGCACTGTCGCGGCAAGCCGCGCGGCCGAGGCGCCCTGCTTGACGGCGCCAACAAACTCGGCCCAGCGCTGCACCCTCAGCCGCGCGAGGATCGCGGCATAGGCGTCGAGCGGATGCCCGGACAGAAAGAACCCGACCGATTCGAACTCGCGCCGCAGCCGCTCGGCGAGCGGCCAAGGCTCGACCTTCGGCAACGCGATGGCATCGGGAGTTTCGCCGCCAAACAGCACGCTCTGCCCGGCAAGCTGCTCGTCCTGGCGCCGCTGCGCCGCGGCGAGAATGGCTTCGGCGCCGGCAAAAACCCGCGCGCGGTTGGGCTCGATTTCGTCGAAGGCGCCGGCGGCGGCGAGACTCTCGAGGATGCGCCTGTTGATCTCGCGCGGGTTAAGTTTTGCCGCGAAATCGGTCAAATCGCGAAACGCCGGCCTCGAAGGGCGAGCCGTTTCGCCACTGCCGTTGATCGCCGCAAGCCCCCGCGCTTGCGCCTCGCCGACGCCCTTGATCGCCGAGAGGGCATAGCGGATCGCCGGTTCGCCATTGCATTCAGTGGGCTCGAAATCGGCGCCCGATGTTTGTACCGACGGCGGCAGAACCTTGATCTTCAAACGCCGCGCCTCGTTGCAGAATTCGGCGAGCTTATCGGTGTTCGCTTTGTCGAGCGTCATCGAGGAGCTTAGAAATTCGACCGGATAATTGGCTTTGAACCAAGCGGTCCGATAGGCGATCAGCGCATAGGCCGCCGCATGGCTCTTGTTGAAACCGTAGTCGGCGAATTTGGCGAGGAGGTCGAAAATCTCGTCCGCCCGCGCTTTATCGAGGCCGCGTTCGGCCGCGCCGATGACGAAACGATTGCGCTGCGCGGCCATCTCGGCCTTGATCTTTTTGCCCATGGCGCGGCGCAAAAGATCCGCCTCGCCGAGCGAAAATCCGGCGAGAACCTGGGCGATTTGCATCACCTGTTCCTGATAGATGATGACGCCAGAGGTCTCCTTGAGGATCGGCGCGATGTTTGGATGGATGTAGTCCGGGGCTTCCGCGCCGCGCTTCACCGAGCAATAGGTTGGGATATTGGCCATCGGGCCCGGCCGGTAGAGGGCGACGAGCGCGATAATGTCCTCGAAGCGGTCCGCTCGCATGTCGGCCAGGGCCTTGCGCATGCCGGCGCTTTCAAGCTGGAACACACCCACCGTTTCGCCGCGTTCGAGCATCGCGTAGGTTTGTTTGTCGTCGAGGGGAATTTTCGCGAGGTCGACCGCGATCCCGCGCCTTTTCAGAAGCTTGAGGCAGGTTGCGACGATCGTCAGCGTTTTGAGGCCTAAAAAATCAAACTTCACGAGTCCCGCGGCCTCGACCCATTTCATGTTGAACTGGGTTGCCGGCATGGCGGACTTCGGATCGCGGTAAAGCGGCACAAGTTCTTCCAGCGGCCGGCCGGAGATGACAATCCCCGCCGCATGCGTGGACGCATTCGAATAAAGCCCTTCAAGCGCCTGCGCGATCTGCAGCATTTTGGCGACGCGGGGGTCTGTCTCGGCGGCTTCCCTTAAACGCGGCTCCGACTCGATGGCTTGTTTCAGGCTCACCGGGGCCGCCGGATTCTGCGGCACCAGCTTGGCCAGTCTGTCGACCTGGCCGAGCGGCATTTCGAGGACGCGCCCGGCATTGCGCATCACGCCGCGCGCCAGAAACGATCCGAAAGTGATGATTTGCGCGACTTTATCGCCGCCGTAGCGGCGCCGGACATAGGCAATCACCTCGTCGCGCCTCTCCTGACAGAAATCGATATCGAAATCCGGCATCGAAACGCGTTCCGGATTGAGGAAGCGCTCGAACAAGAGACCGAAGCGGATCGGATCGAGATCGGTGATCGTGAGCGCATAGGCAACCAAGGACCCTGCCCCCGACCCGCGTCCCGGCCCGACCGGAATATCCCGCGATTTGGCGTATTTGATGAAATCCGCGACGATCAAAAAATAGCCGGGGAAATTCATCGTGACTATCACGTCGAGTTCGAAGGCAAGCCTTGCGCGATAATCGTCGGCCGTGAAGCCTTGCGCCGGACCATGCGCGGCAAGACGCGCCGCGAGGCCAATCTCCGCCTCGGCGCGGAGTTCTTGCGCCTCCTCTTCTATCCCGCCATTCACGGCAAAACGCGGCAGGATCGGTTGGCGCGTCAGCGGCCGGTAGGCGCAACGCAAAGCGATCTCGACGCTGTTGCGGGTTGCCTCCGGCAGGCCAGAAAAAAGCGCGATCATTTCCGCGCGCGTCTTGAAACGATGCTCGGGCGAAAGCTGGCGGCGGGCGTCGTCGCTGACGACGGTTCCGTCCGCGATGCAAATCAAGGCATCGTGCGCTTCATAATCGGAGGCCGCCGCGAAAAACACTTCGTTGGCCGCAACAAGCGGAAGCGAGGCGCGATAGGCGAGATCGAGGAGACGCGGTTCGATCGCGCGTTCGGAGGCAAGCCCGTGGCGCTGGATTTCGACATAGAGCCGGCAAGGAAACAGCTTCTCAAGCGCCGCCGCGCGGGCAAAGGCCAGTTCCGGCCGGTCATGGGCGAAGGCCCGGTCGAGGGGACCGCTTGGGCCGCCGGTGAGCGCGATCAGCCCTTGGGTTCGCCCTTCGAGACGGGCGATGTCAACATGCGGCGGATCTCCAGGTTCTGGATCGAGCCAGGCGCGCGATGCAACATGCATCAGGTTCGAATAGCCGGCGGCGTCCTCTGCCAAGAGCACGATGGATGCGAGGCAAGCGCTTGCCTCGCCACGTGGCGCCCTTGCCGCGCCGTCTTGAAAGTCGATTGTGATTTGCAGGCCAGGGACCGGCTGCACCCCTTCTTTCGCCAGCTTTTCGGAAAACTCCAGGGCGCCGAAGAGATTGTTCGAATCGGTAATCGCGAGCGCCGGCATCGCATCGGCGAGGGCAAGCCTGGCGAGCTTGGCGACAGGTACCGCCCCTTCGCGCAGGGAATAGGAGCTGTGCACATGCAGATGCACGAAGCCTACATCGCCGAGGATGCGGCTTGGGTCGCCGGCGCCGTTGCAGTCCCATTTATTGCCGTGCGCGTGCGCGATCATTGCTTTCGTGCCATTTGCCGCCCGCACGGCCAAGCCGCGACCGTCTTTCCCGCCGCCGAGTTCAAGATACCTCCGCACTCGGTTCCGCCCGCAACCAGGCATGCGCGACCTTGGCCGGGGCCTCGCCATGGCCACATAGCCGCCTCCGGCAGGTCCAGGTGCGGAGACGGCTCAAACACCTATACCCTTCGTTTGATTGATTCAGCCCACTAGTGGATCGACTCTAACT
>QHBR01000291.1 GCA_003244015.1 Hyphomicrobiales bacterium
TATTTTTCGAGGTGCCCATGAGAGACAATTTCGGCAATCCCTCGCTGCATGTCCTCATAAAGTTCGCGCGGCATGAGACCATAAGAGGACAGTATCTCTGCTGTGGGGACAGGAATCTTTTGCTCCAGGCGATGATTGTTATTTGGCGCGACATCGAAAACTCCTAGCGACGCTCGCGTCATTTTTTCAAGTGAGGCGCTTCCGGGCCATGGTTCCCTTGTTGACCATGCGGTACCTGAGTGACCTACAGCCATGAGAATTGCAGTCGCAGCATCGGCGCGCGACAATCCCACGAGTGATATGTAAACGATCTGCTTGGCGAGCGGATTGAGATCGCAAGGCGCGATTAGCATTGGAACAAGCTTGCGTCTCGTTCCACCTGGGTCAGCTGCATAGGCGGCACTCCATTCCGCTTGGCAATGATCGGAAGCAACGTAGTCCGGAGACAGCAATGCGACGAAGCGGGTGGAGTCGGCGAGACCATTGTTCATCTCGCGCACGAAATTGCTGCCCGGAGGCATGTCACGAAATTGGACGAAAACCCTGTAACCAGCCCCGCGCAGGGTACCATCCGCAAATTTGGCAAAGATTTCGTCTTTTTCCGAATAACTCAAGAAAAAATCCCACTTTGATCTTTCCGAGGATGAAGAGCGCGCGTGCTCGACCCGAGCGATTGGAACAGCTCCACGTCGGCTTCCTTGGGCAAGCGCAAAAGGTTCACCTCTGGGGCGGTGGTCTGCCAGTATGCCCGCAAGTCCGGGATCGAATAGCGGGTGGTGACCACGCACAGGCCGCGATTGTTGGCGGCGAGCCCTTTGAGCAAGGCAGCTAACCCAGAGTCCTTGAGTTCGCCCCGAGTGGGCGAGGTGGGCGCGTATTGCAGCGGCTCCAGACCATCGAGGATGAGCAGCGCGCGCCGCTCGCCGGCGAGCTGGGCCAGCCGTCGGCCTTTGTCGAATGCGCCCTGCGCACTGCCCGCCATCGCCGGGTCGCCGAAGAAGGTGAGGGCTTCCTTCAAAAACACGTCGGACGACGCCGCGGCCTGTTCCCGCGTGCCCTGGCTGTAAAATGACCACGCAAACACCCCGTCGCACCCCGGCCAATCCTGATGCGCGAGCTCCGCCCCAAACTTCGCCACGAGCGAAGTCTTTCCCTCGCCGCCGAGGGCGACGAAAGTGAGGACGTGCGGGCGCTTTGTTACGTTGTTTTGGGCCTTCGCCCAGGCGTCGTTGAGGAGCTGGGTTTCGGCTTTGCGACCGATGAGATGCGCCGGGGCATATTTGACGATCCGGGAAATGTCGGCGATGACCGGGGTAGAGCGCTTCGGCGGCATTCCACCCTGGTTGATGTAGAATCGTTCGCGGATTTTCTCGGCGATGCTTCAGCGGATCGCCCAACGAGATTGATGCTCCCATCGCCGCCGTAAATTCCGAGGTCCGAGAAATCCACGTCGTATCCATGGCGGAACAGCATGACTCGCTTTGCTTCAACGGTCTCGATCAACTGTCTGATGGCGCGCAATTCTAGGCGGCACCAACGTTTGTCCTTGTAGTCGGGATAAAGAAAACGCGCGATGAGTTCCGACTGCGTGCGATAAAGATTAGGGAGCTCTAGATCCAGGCCCAGGCGCGCGAATTCGGCTTCGTAATATTTGTCGTAAAGCACGCGATCCTTGCCGAAGGCGGAGGCGGAGGCCAGGTGACCAGCGACCACTTCCACAAAGTCGCGGCGCTCGCCGGGAAAGGAAAGCGCAACAGCGAAGCGGCGAGAGCCAGACGAATCTTTGGTCATAGTGTTCATCGCGAGTGATGGCCTGAAATTAAATTTGCGGCGGCACGATAACAATTCAACTGAAATCTACCGGCTGACGGCCTCGTAATGGTGGGCGCGACAGGGATCGAACCTGTGACCCCTACGATGTCAACGTAGTGCTCTTCCGCTGAGCTACGCGCCCCTCAAGCGCTTCCCGTTCAAGCCGAAAGCGCGCAAAACCAAAAAGTTGGAACATGCTTGATCACAAAAATCGATCGGCTCTTTGCAACGGCATGCCTCGGCCCCTGGCGTACCGGATTCCCAAGGGTTGGCGGGTAGCGGTATAAAGGGCCATCCGTACCTGCGCAAGCCGATCCCCGATGGGATTATGGCTGGCAGGGATGCTCATTCCGGAACGCAATCGATCGGGAAATCCGCTCGCCGGCGCCAGCAATCCGGCGCGACTTTAACTGTCCGGCACGATGTCGAGAAGCTTGGCGATCGGCGCCGGCTTGATGCCGAGCGGCGGTTGAAAAGGCCCTTCGTGGGCCGCGATCAATCCGATCACGAGGATGATGCTGACAGTGAAAATGACCATGGCGGCGATTTGGGCGCGCGCTTCGTCGAGATGCACCGCGGCAAGGCTGATCTGCGCCATCACGGCCATGCCGCTTCGGCCTCGGGCGACGCTTCGCCGTTTTCCATTCGCGGCCATTCCTTGTCGATAACGGCGGCGGCATAGGCCCGGATGGCGCGATCGATCGCAAGGTGCGGCGCACCCAAGGCGGCGGCCAGGGCATGGAGAGAGATAAGACTGGCGCCTTCGCCCCGCACCGCTGCCGCGCGCCGGTTGCGATCCCAGACGTCGTTGGCGAGAAAGCCCGCGAGAATGCCGAATATGACGACGATCGCGCCGAAGTAGGGCGCCACGACGCCTCGGAAGCTGCGCACCCATGGTCCCACCCTAGCGCCGAACGAAAGGCGGACCAGCACCAAGGCAGAGGCGCTGTAAAATGCCGCCAAAATCAAAATCAACGCCGGAAGCGGTTGCGATAGCCAAGCGTCGATCAAGATCATGTTCCCCAGCGAAAGCCGATAGGATTACAGCAGACGAATAGGATCGCAAGCCCGCCGGGGAGAAATAGCTGTGATTGCCGATCTGCTTAACGTCCCCGCGCTTGGTGGCTCACGCCACTCGGATGCCGTGGGCAAACGATGGTGCGAGCGCCGGCCGCGCATCCTGCTCGGCAAGGAAGTGCTCGGCCGCAACGCCGCGTGCGGATCGCCAGGGCTGTTGCGGCGCCGATACTCGATTGCAGTCAGCCAAAAAGATCGAGGAGCGCCGGGATCAAGGGCGCGTCGGCCGGCGGCATCGGATAGGCGCGGAGATCCTGTGGCTGCACCCATTTCAGCACCTGGTTTTCGCGCGGCACGACAAAACCGGTCCAGCGCCGGCATATAAAGAGCGGCATGAGAAAGGTGGAAGTCTTCATAGGCAAAACTCGCGAAGGTTAGCGGCGCAAGGCAAGCCTCCTCGACCGCGATGCCTAGTTCCTCGCGCAGTTCCCGGATCAAACCCGCCTCCGGCCGCTCGTCCAATTCCACCTTGCCGCCGGGAAATTCCCACAGGCCCGCAAAAGACTTGCCTTGCGGACGTTGCGCGATCAGCACCCGGCAATCCGGGTCGATAAGCGCTGCGGCGGCAACGAGCAGGAGCTTCACGAAACAGGCTCGCCGATCACGAGCGATAATCGCCGTTGATCGCGACATAGTCCTTGGTGAGATCGCAGGTCCATACGGTGGCCGCGCCCTTGCCCATGCCCAAATCCACGCGAATTATTATTTCCGCGCCGCGCATGAGCTTGGAGACCTCGGCCTCGTCATAGGCGGGATCGCGCTGGCCCTTGTCGGCGACACGAACATCGTTGAACCAGATCGCGAGCCTGTCGCGTTCGGCCCGTGCGCCGGCCTTGCCGACGGCCATCACGACGCGGCCCCAATTGGCATCCTCGCCGGCGATCGCCGTTTTGACGAGCGGCGAATTGGCGATCGAGAAAGCAATTTTTTTGGCGGCGGCGGCGGTTGCCGCGCGGGTCAC
Source organism: Hyphomicrobiales bacterium (assembly GCA_003244015.1). Taxonomy (GTDB): domain Bacteria; phylum Pseudomonadota; class Alphaproteobacteria; order Rhizobiales; family Beijerinckiaceae; genus Methylocapsa. Next base: position 3,851 of record QHBR01000291.1, read on the forward strand.
CCTCACCTCGACGAATTTGCGCGCGCCTTCCCCGTCCCTCACGACCTGATGCGCGAGATCGAGGAGGAGATGGTCGAGCGCGCCTTTGAACGGAGCGAGGCGGCGGTCGTTGGCGGCGACGATTTTTGGCGCGCCGCGCTTGGCGGCGGCCCCTGTCGCGAACAGCATCAAAGTGTCGGAGGTAGAGGTATCGCTGTCGACGGTGATCGCATTAAACGACCGTTCCACGCTTTTGGCCAGCATGGATTGCAAGGCCGCCGCAGCAATCGGCGCGTCGGTAAAGGCGAATGCCAGCATGGTCGCCATGTCGGGGGCGATCATGCCCGCGCCCTTCCCCATGCCGGTTAGAGCGACCTCCGCGCCGCCAAGCATTGCGCGCGCGGTCGCGACTTTCGGAAAAGTGTCGGTCGTCATGATCGCCTTGGCGGCCTCAAGGAGCCCGTCCGGGGCCGCGCGTGCGGAAAGCGCCTCCAGCACACCATCGAATTTCGACGCGTCGAGCGGCTCGCCGATCACCCCGGTCGAGGCGAGGAAAATTTCATTTGCCGGCGCGCCCGTTGCCTGGGCGGCAAGCGCGGCGGTGAGCTTCGCCGCCTGCACCCCGGCGTTGCCGGTAAACGCATTGGCGTTGCCGGAGTTGACGATGAGCGCGCGGGCCTTGCCCGCCTTGAGCTTTGCGCGGCACCAATCGACCGGCGCCGACGGACATTTCGATTTCGTAAAAACCCCCGCCGCCTGCGTGCCCTTGGCGAAAACCGCGAGCATCACGTCGGTGCGATCCTTGTAACGGATACCGGCAGCGCCCGAGGCAAAGCGCACGCCCTCGATTTCGGGGAGGTTTGAGAACGATCTTGGCGCGAGCGGCGAAACGGCGGCGGCCATGGGGCGAAATTCCTAAAATAACTTCGCCCTCGACGAGCCGGGGCGAATACCGAAAGTGCCAAGGCCGCGTTCCCGGCGTCAAGGAGGGCGAAACCCCTTGACTTTAGTTTTCGGTTGTTTGGTGGGCTACCGCCCAGCCGCCGCCGCGCTTATTTCTTGCCCGGCGCAGGAGCGGCCGGTGCCGGTGCCGCCGGCTTATCCGTTTTGGGGGGTTCCGGAGGCTCGGTCCGCTCGATCTTCGCATTCTTGCGCAAGTCCGCGACGAGCGCGGTTTGCGCCTTTTGCACGACATAGCGGGTGACTTGCTCCTTGACCTTGTCGAAGGGCGGAAAGGTTTTCTGCCGCTTGTCCAGAACCTCGATGATATGCCAGCCGAATGGGCTTTTCACCGGATCGGAAACCTGCCCCACCTCCAGCTTGAACGCGGCGGCCGAGAATTCCGGCACCATGCGATCCTTAGTGAACCAGCCGAGATCTCCGCCTTCCGAGCCCGGGTCTTTCGAGACTTCCTTGGCGACCGTGGCGAACTCGTCGCCCGCCATGATCCGTTTCAGCGCCGCCTTGGCTTCATCCTCGGTTGCAACAAGAATATGCCGCGCGTGAATTTCGGTCTCAGGCTTTTGCGCCTTGGCCGCCTCGTCATAGGTCGCTTTGATCGCCACGTCGGTGGCCGCTGTCTTCGCGACCTGCTCGAGCACGCTCTCCATCAGCAGTTTTTCGCGATAATACGCGAGCTTCTTGGCGAATTCCGGGGTTTGGTCGGCCTTTTCGGCAAGCGCCTTTTGCGCCACCAATTCGCCGTCGATCAAAAAGTCGAGAAGATAGCTGTCGCGGGCCTTGCCTTCGAGCTGTGGCGGCAGGCTCGTGTGAAGATCGCCGGCGGCGATATTCACATCGTCGTCGGTGATTTGCTTACCGTTGACCGTGGCGAGCACCTTGGCCGCCGCCGGCGAGGCGGGAACTATCGCAAGCGAGGACATGGTCAGCAGGCACGCCAGACCGGCGGCTTTATTACGCGCGTGCTTCGTCAAGAACATGAATCCAAGCTCCGGGCTAAATCAGGAAGTTCGCACCGCGGTTTTCGCGGCGCGTTGCTCAAAAAATGGCGTTTGCCGCGTGACCATGCACGGAGCGGCGGATTTGACAAGCCCCGGTCCCAATCTTATCTGTCGAACGGGTCTCCGTGGATGATTTTTCCGGCTTTCGCGGCCCCATTGCCGGCGCCTCCTGCCGGGAGTCCCGCGCCTATCGCGCTGCCGCGCGAGCTTTTCTCGAACGAGATCCGCGATCTTTGCCGGAACACCGGCTTTTGCCGGGCGGCCGGGGAATGGGATTTCCAGTCAGGAACGCGAGGATTTGGTGCCCCGGAAATCTTGGAATGCTATGTCACAGTCCGTTGGTCCGCCGCGCCGGAATTCAAGCCCGGGCTGTGGCATGGGCAAACGCCGCTTGGATCGCGCAAAATCTAACCAGAAAGCTAGGGGCTAAATCCGATGGCCGGGAATTGTTCCGGCCGTTTTCTAGAAAGGTCGTTTCGTAATGTTGGGCTCCTTTGCGAAAAAGATTTTCGGATCGTCGAATGATCGCCGGCTCAAGGGATACCGGCCGAAAGTCGCGGCTATCAACGCGCTTGAGCCCGAAATGCGAAAGCTCACCGATGCCGAGCTCGCCGGGCGAACCCAGACGTTCCGGGAGGAATTCGCCACCGGCAAGAGCCTTGACGATCTGCTCGTGCCGGCTTTCGCAACGGCGCGGGAAGCGGCGCGCCGCGTCCTCGGCCAACGGCATTTCGACGTTCAGCTCATCGGCGGGATGGTTCTGCATGAGGGCGCGATCGCCGAGATGCGCACCGGCGAAGGCAAGACCCTTGTCGCGACGCTCGCCACCTATCTCAACACCCTCGCCGGCAAGGGCGTGCATGTCGTCACCGTCAACGATTATCTCGCCCGCCGCGACGCCGAATGGATGGGCAGCATCTATAATTTCCTCGGCATCTCGACCGGGATCATCGTGCATGGCCTCGACGACGACGAACGCCGCCGCGCCTATGCCGCCGACATCACATATGGCACCAACAATGAGTTCGGTTTCGACTATCTTCGCGACAATATGAAATACGAGCTCGCCCAGATGACTCAGCGCGGCCATCATTACGCGATCGTCGACGAGGTCGATTCGATCCTTGTCGACGAGGCCCGGACGCCGTTGATCATTTCGGGCGCCTCCGACGACAGGTCCGATCTCTATATCGCGATCGACAAGGTCATCCCGCGCCTCACGACCGAGGACTTCGAGCTCGACGAAAAACAACGCACGACCAATCTCACCGAGGCCGGCAATGAACATATGGAGGCCTTGCTGGGCGAGCTCGGAGTTCTTTCCGAAGGTTCGCTCTACGAGGCGGTCAATGTCACCGCCGTGCATCACGTCAACCAGGCTTTGCGCGCGCATAAATTGTTCAAGCGGGACAAGGATTACATTGTGCGCAAGGGCGAAGTCGTCATTATCGACGAGTTCACAGGCCGGATGATGCCGGGCCGGCGCTACTCCGAGGGACTCCATCAGGCGCTCGAAGCCAAGGAACATGTCGCGATCCAGCCCGAGAACGTGACCCTCGCCTCGATCACCTTCCAGAATTATTTCCGCCTCTACGGCAAACTCGCCGGGATGACTGGAACGGCGGCGACCGAGGCGGATGAATTCGCCGATATCTATAAGCTCGATGTCGTCGAGATACCGACCAACCAGCCAGTGAGGCGCGACGACGAGGACGATGAAGTCTATCGCACGGCGGAAGAAAAACTGCGCGCGATCATCCGCGAGATTGAGGCCGCCAACGCGAAGTTCCAGCCGATGCTCGTCGGCACGACGTCGATCGAGAAGTCCGAGCAGCTCGCCGAGGCGATGAAAAAGCAAGGCTATAAGCAGATTGATTTCGCCGAGCCGGAAGCCTTGCCAAAACTCTACGCGGCGGCACGGTCGGACAAGCCCTCAAAGCTTTTCGCGGTGTTGAACGCGCGCTTCCACGAACAGGAGGCCTATATCGTTGCCGAAGCTGGCGTGCCCGGCGCCATCACGATCGCGACCAATATGGCCGGGCGCGGCACCGACATTCAGCTCGGCGGCAATGTCGAAATGCGGGTCGCGCAAGAATGCGCCGGACTGCCGCCAGGTCCCGAGCGGGAGGCGACGGAAACCGGGATCCGGACCGCGGTCGAAACGTTCCGCGGGAAAGCGATCGCCGCCGGCGGCCTCTACATCATCGGCACCGAACGCCACGAGAGCCGCCGGATCGACAACCAGCTGCGCGGCCGTTCCGGGCGCCAAGGCGATCCGGGACGCTCGAAGTTCTTCTTGTCGCTGAAGGACGATCTGATGCGGATTTTTGGGTCCGACCGGATGGAGTCCATGCTCGTCAAGCTTGGTCTCCAGGAGGACGAAGCGATTGTCCACCCCTGGATCAACAAGGCCTTGGAAAAGGCCCAGCAAAAAGTCGAAGCGCGCAATTTCGACATGCGCAAGAACGTTCTGAAATACGACAACGTGATGAACGATCAGCGCAAGGTCGTCTTCGAACAGCGTCGCGAGATGATGGCGCAAGAGTCGCTCGAAGACATGATTTCCGACATGCGCCAGGGTGTCGTCGACGATCTTATCGCCAAACATATTCCCCGCGATGCCTATCCCGAGGCCTGGGACATCGAGGGTTTGAAGCAATCGGTCCATGCCGCATTCAATCTCGCTCTTCCGCTGGCCGATTGGGGAAAGGAAGAAGGAATCGCCGAGGAGGAAATGCACGAGAGGCTGCGGAAGGCGGCCAATGAGGCCTACGCCGCTCGCGTCGACAAGAACGGCGCGGAAGTTACGCGTTATGTCGAAAAGCAGATCGTTCTGCAGGCGCTCGATCATCTGTGGCGCGAGCATCTCGTGACGCTCGACCATCTGCGTCAGGTTGTTGGCTGGCGCGGCATGGCCCAGCGCGATCCGCTGAACGAATACAAATCCGAGGCCTTCGAGCTGTTTGGCGAACTCATTACCCATCTGCGGGAAATGACGACGGCGCAGTTGAACCGCGTCGAGGTCGCCTTCGAGCCGCCGCCGCCAATGGAGGCGCTGGAGGTTTCCCATGCCGATGCATCGGCTTATCCGGACCGCGCGATCAACGCCGCATTTGGCCCCCCGCGCGCCGCCCCCGCCGTTTCCCGGGCCGCCAATCCGGTTTTCAGCGCGTCGGGGGCGGATGCCGCCGAAACGCTTGTCCGCGAGCCGCCGGAGGAGCGGGCGGTCTATGGCAAGGTGGGGCGCAACCAGCCTTGCCCCTGCGGCTCGGGCCGGAAATATAAACATTGTCATGGCGCGGCCGCGTGAAGACCGCATGCTGTGCGATCGATTGAATTGGATCAAGGGGTGCGAGTAACCTCCATTATTCCGTTGCCGCTTTCGTCTCCGCCCTGCCCGGATGTTTCGACCGCGCCGCGTTGCGTGTGCGCGATCGCGTTCGCCTTCCCGCTAGTGCACTGATTCATTCGGAAGGTGCAGGGATTTGAGCGAGCTTTCTAAAGATTGCCGAGGCTGAGGCAGTCCAGACGAATGGCTTTGTCGTATTGTTGTGCGCCTTGATATATCGCTCGATGGCATCCTGCAGCTCGGCGACGGAATTGAAAGCGTCGCGACGAATTTTCCGGCGTGTAGTGGTCGAGAAGAAACCTTCGACGGCATTGAGCCACGACGCCGAAGTCGGGGTGAACTGGACCGTCCAACGCGGATGATCGGCCGCCATTTCATGACATTGGGATGTTTGTGCGGTCCCAGGGGTGGCTCCGCCCGGCGGTACAGAGCAGGTCAGCGCCAGCACTTTGGCGACGACGCCGGTCGAAGGCGGCGCCCGGTCCGGCTCGCGTGTCTTGTCGCGCAGGAGACCATCGATCCCTTCTTCGCCGTATCGCTGCTGCTGGTCGTAAGAGCAAAATAGGAATGTCCCCTTTCTGCACAATTACTGATAACCCAACACTTTACATGACAGATGATGGAAATCGTGTTATGTTGGGTACGTGAATCGGAGGGATTTTCGCAGCAGCAGCATAGGGGATTTGGCGCGAGCGAAAAATTGCGATAGGGTTTATCCTTTCGCGTGGGATCCGGAAGGGGAACACGGCATGCTGAGCTGGATTATTACCAGATTGCACTCTTGCAGCGCGATGATCTTGGTCGTTCTGTACGCCATTTGCGCAGTCTTGCCCTCGGTCGCATTGGCGTTCCCGCACGGTAGTACGTCATCCCATTGCCTAACCGGCGATCATCGCGGCGTTACGAATGCTCGGTTCCAGGACGGCATCGACACCCCCGGCGGCATCCATACGCTTGGTGACAGCGCGATACACGAACATACCGGCAACTCCAAAGAAGGTGGAGATGGTAAGTTAAAGTGTCATGCCCGCGCTTGCTGTGGGCTTTTTTATTTCGCCGCCGTAACCAGCGACTCCGCCGTTACCTACGTGCAGCCTGTCCATGCGTCTCTGGCGTTCAGAGTGTTCGATGAAAGTCTTGACGGCCGCGCGCACAAACGTATTGGCCGGCCTCCAAAATCCTTCTTGTCGCTTTGAAAACCGGCGCAGCGGCTAATTGGCAGCCGCCGCGCCTCAAAATCAATCGACGCGACGAAGGTTTTTCTCATGTTTTGGCAATCGCAGGCTCACGCCGCCTCTTTCGAGAGGCTGCGAAAGACATCCTTTCTCCGCAGGTTCGGTAAGCTTGCGAGCATCCCGGTACTTGCTGGAGCCGCTCAAGGTTGCACCGCAACGCCGATGTCACCCTTCCCCGGCCCCGATCCATCGGATGCGTCTCTGCGCGTGCCTGCTGTGAGCTACCGTCCGACGATTGGCCCTTTCACCAGCCACCGGCCAGTCGATCCCGGCGCTTGGAAAGAACGAGCTGCCCAAGAACCTGGATCGGAGCATCAATAATGAAGCTGCCAGACCGGTTTTTCGCAACTTTGATAGGCCGTCCGGATGAGCTCTTGCGCACCGTTCGCTTCGTCGCGACGATGGCCGTAACCGCAGCCCTTTCCGGGTGCGCCAGTTTCTCACCCGACGGCGGCATGAACGTCGCTGCCGGCATTGCCTCCCAGGAACTCGAGAAAGATACCGTCGCAATTCGCACGCTGGAGAATGCGACGTCGGCACGGGCCCGTGTCGAACATTTGCTCAAACGGCCCTTGACCGCCGACACCGCTGTGCAGATCGCGCTCCTCAACAATCGCGGCCTCCAGGCGGCCTACAATGAGCTGGGCATCGCCGAGGCGGCGATGGTGCAGGCGAGTCTTCCGCCAAACCCGAGGTTTTCGTTTTCGCGGATCGAGGGCTCCCAATCCGTGATCGAGGCAGCGATCGCCGACGATATCCTCGCGCTTGCGACCTTGCCGGCGCGGGCGGAAATTGCCGCCGATCAATTCCGGGCGGCGCAACTTGCGGCCGCCGAGGAGACACTGCGAGTAGCGGCCGACACGCGACGGAACTATTACAGGGCCGTCGCCGCGCGCGAGCTGGGCGGCTTTCTGACGCAAGCGAACTCGGCGGCGGAGACGGCGGCAAAGCTTGCCACCCGGCTCGGCGAGACCGGCGCGATGAATAAGCTCGACCAGGCGCGCGATCAATTATTCTACGCCGATCTTACCGCTCAGGTCGCGAGCGCGCGCCAACTCACGGCGAGTGAGCGCGAGCGGCTGATCGAGTCGCTGGGTCTTTGGGGCCGCGATCTCGATTTCACGCTTGCGAACGCCTTGCCGGCGCTGCCAACGCGTCCGCGGGCCTTGCCCACGGTGGAGCAGGATGCAATCAGCCGCCGCGTCGATCTTGAGATCGCGCGCATCGAACTCGAAGCGCTCGCCAAGTCGTATGGGTTGACCAACGCCACCCGGTTCGTCAACCTTTTTCAGCTGTCCGGCATCTACAACCACACACGGGAAAGCGTCGGCGCCGGGATTGATGTATTTCGGGCTTTCGGGCCCGGCGCCACGGTTGAAATCCCGATTTTCGATTTCGGCGCAGTTCGCGTCCGCCAAGCCGAGCAGATCTATATGCAGGCCTTGAACCGCTTGGCGGAAAAAGCCGTCAATGTCCGCTCGGAAGCCCGCGACGCCTATCATGTGTATCGCTCGGCCTATGATATCGCGCGCCATTACCAGCGGGAGATTTTGCCTCTGAACACGATCATCTCCGATGAATCCCTTCTGCGCTACAACGCAGGGCTCGTCGACGTCTTCACGCTTCTCGTCGGAGCCCGGCAACGGATCCTGGCGACGATAGCGGCGATCGAAGCGAAGCGCGACTTTTGGATCGCCAAGACCGGCCTGCAGGTCGCGATCATCGGCGGAGGTGGGATGCGTCCAACGGACGAAAAGTCTAAAACCGGGGCCATCACCGGGGCCGGAGCTGACGGCCAATGACAAACAGCAACGGAGACCGGCCATGATGTCTCGAAGAGGTTTTCTAGGAACGACGGCGGGGCTCGCAAGCGTCAGCGCGGTGAGTGGCCGGGTGCAGGCGGCGAGCATTCCAGAGGCGCCGTCCACGACCACCACGACCATGCAGCCGCCGTTGGTCCCGTCGAGCGGCCCCGATTACCAGCCGGTCGTGACGCTGAACGGCTGGACTTTGCCGTGGCGGATGAATGGCGGCTGGAAGGAATTTCATCTGGTCGCCGAACCCGTCGTGCGCGAGTTCGCGCCCGGAATGAATGTGCATTTGTGGGGCTACAATGGACAGTCGCCGGGCCCGACGATCGAGGCGGTGGAAGGAGACAAGGTCCGCATCTTCGTCACCAACAAGCTGCCGGAGCACACCACGATTCATTGGCATGGAGTGATTCTGCCCAACGGCATGGATGGAACTGGCGGCCTCACGCAGCCGCACATCCCGCCAGACAAGACTTTCGTCTATGAGTTCGAACTCAAGGAAAGCGGCAGCTTCATGTACCACCCGCACTCCGACGAGATGGTGCAGACGGCGATGGGCCTGATGGGAATGTTCGTCGTGCACCCGAGCGACCCTAAGCTCTACCGGGCCGATCGCGACTTCGTCTTAGTCATGAACGCCTATGACATAGATCCGGGGACCTATCTGCCCAAGGTCTCGGAGATGACGAAATTCAACATGTGGACGTGGAACAGCCGGGTTTTTCCCGGCATCGATCCGCTGCCGGTGCGGCTCGGCGACCGCGTGCGCGTGCGCATGGGCAATTTGAGCATGACCAATCATCCGATCCACATTCACGGTCACCATTTCTCGGTCACCTGCACCGATGGCGGCTGGGTGCCGGAATCCGCGCGCTGGCCGGAGTCCACGATCGATATTCCGGTCGGCACGATCCGCGCGGGCGAGTTCAGCGCCGATAATCCGGGTGATTGGCCATTCCATTGCCACAAGACGCATCACGCTATGAACGCGATGGGCCATGATGTGAGAAATTTCATCGGCGCCGCGGAGAAGAGCGATCTTGTCAACGCCGTCCGCAAGCTGGCACCTGGATATATGCCGATGGGCTCGTCCGGCATGGCCATGATGGGTGAGATGGGAATGCCGGCACCCGATAACACGCTGCCGATGATGACCGGTTCCGGCCAATTCGGCCCAATCGAGATGGGCGGCATGTTCACCGTCATGAAGATCCGCGAAGGCCTCGCCGCAAATGATTACAAAGACCCCGGCCCATACAAGAACCCGGAAGGCACTGTGGCCTACGAAGTCGACGCGCCTCAGAGCGAGGCGCCACGGCAAAATATTCAGAAGGAGACGAATAACCGACCGAGATGAAGGGAATGAAAGGAATGAAAGGAATGTAGACAATGACATTTAGGCCAGATCGATACGAATGAAGTTCGCGCGACAATCGAAGGAGTCGAGAGATGAAGAATTGGCGTCAAACCGCGATCAC
>QHBR01000391.1 GCA_003244015.1 Hyphomicrobiales bacterium
ATTTTTCGAGGTGCCCAATAGCATGACAAAAGCGATCGTCGGCATCATTGGAGGATCGGGCGTCTATGAACTGCCGGGGCTCGAAGACATCCGCGAGGAATGGGTGGCGACGCCGTGGGGCGAGCCCTCGGATCCGCTTCGCTTCGGCCGGATAGGGGCGACCGAAGCCGTATTCCTGCCCCGCCACGGGCGCGGCCACAAATTGTCGCCCTCGGGGATCAATTATCGCGCCAATATCGACGCGCTGAAGCGCGCCGGCGTGACCGACATCGTCTCGGTTTCCGCCTGCGGCTCGTTCAAGCCGGACATTTATCCGGGGCTTTTCGTGCTCGTCGATCAGTTCATGGACAGAACTTTCGCACGGCAAAGCTCGTTTTTCGGCAATGGCTGCGTCGCCCATGTCTCGATGGCGCACCCTGTGGCGCCTTTGCTGCGCGACAGAATCGCGGCGGCGGCGGCGGCCGAAAACGTCGCTTTCGTCGGCGGCGGGACTTACGTCTGCATCGAAGGCCCACAATTTTCCTCGCTCGCCGAATCGCTTGCCTACAAGGCTGGTGGCGGCGATGTCATCGGCATGACCGCGATGCCCGAAGCCAAACTCGCCCGCGAGGCGGAGATTTCCTACGCGACGATCGCGATGGTCACCGATTTCGATTGCTGGCATCCCAAGCACGATAATGTCGATGTCGCCTCGGTCATCAAAGTGGTGGAAGCCAATGCCGGAAATGCGGCGAAACTTCTGTCCCGGCTGCTGCGTGATTTTCCGGCGGAGCACGAGCCCTGTCCGGCCGGTTCCGACCGGGCGCTCGACCATGCCTTGCTGACCCCGGCCGCGTCCCGCGACCGGAATCTGACGAAGAAGCTGGAGGCGATCATGCAACGGGTCAATCGTTCATGACCCTCGACCTCAAGGACACGATCCGAACGATTCCCGATTACCCGAAGCAAGGCATCATGTTCCGGGACATCACGACGCTTCTCGGCGACGCTCGCGCGTTTCGCCGCGCGATCGACGAATTGGTGCAGCCCTTTGCCGGAACCAAGATCGACAAGGTCGCGGGCATCGAAGCGCGCGGGTTTATCTTGGGGGGCGCCGTCGCGCATCAGCTCTCGGCCGGCTTCGTGCCGATCCGCAAAAAAGGCAAACTGCCGCACACCAAGGTGTCGATCGCCTATTCGCTCGAATACGGGTTCGACGAGATGGAAATGCACGAGGATGCCGTGGCGCCCGGCGAAAGGGTGATCCTCGTCGACGATCTCATCGCGACCGGCGGCACGGCGGAGGGCGCGGTCGGGCTTTTGAAAAAAATCGGCGCCGATGTGGTGGCGGCGTGTTTCGTGATCGATCTGCAGGATCTCGGCGGCGCCAAAAAAATCAAAGCCATGGGCGTACCGGTCAGAACGCTGATGTCGTTTGGCGGACATTAGGGCGGCGGCAAATCCGCACAAGGCTAATAACCCGAAGCGGGCGCTGGATGACGCCCTTCTTGCCCGAACAGCGGACGCTCTGAATTAGACAACGGATCTTGCTTTTTGAAAGTTTGTTTGTTGCAGATTTCCGATGCTCCTCCCGAGCGACGTTGACTCGCCGGGGGCGAGGTCTTTGTGCGGTCGCCGCGGATCAATATTGCGGCAATAATGAGATAGATCAAAGAGGAAACAGCGATAGCAAGGCGATTGGCGGTGGTGGTGTAGCACCGCGGAAGCAGGCCGCTCGGGAAGCGCGCTTCCATGGCGCCGTGAGTCGAGCGAGCGGCCTGCGGTGGTCGCGTTGCCGCTCGCCGCCGCGATTGGCCTAGCCGTCCGGTTTGCAACGCGGCAATATCTGGTAAGTCCGCCCGACCGAACCAGCCCGCCCCGGCTCCCGCTCCTAAAGGGCCATCTCCCTCGCGGAAGCATTGGCTGAGGGCAATACTGAGGAAACGACCAGAGTTTTAGGCCGAAGCTGGCTTAAGAAGTTTATTTCTTAACTTGAGTACACATGAGATCACTCCGCTTCTGAGTGCTTGAATTATAAAATTTCGAAAGGTCCTGACCTACAGAAGCGCCTTGTGGATTAAACCATGACAACGCTCCGAGAAGACCTATGTGATCGACATCATGGTAGATTTTTGTTTGCACGCAGCCGCCACTTTTCTTGATGCGTTGCTTAAGCTTATCAATATTCGCGTATTTAACCGTCGTGTCTGCATCGCCGTATAGAAGCAGCATCGGCGGTTGTTTACCGTCAACGAAAGTGGTGACTCGCATGTCCGGATAATTCTTCGGAGGGCCAAACATATCTTCCAGATCGGGCTCGCCCGGGGTAAATGCATAGGGACCGGCAAGACCGGCAAAATCATGAATAACGAGCGATCTGTTTTTTCCTTCGTTCCCAAGATAATGGGCATCGGCAGCGAGTAACGCGCCTATATGAGCCCCGGCGGAATGCCCTGCAACATGGATGCGTTCTGGATTGCCATGATATGTGGCGATGTTATCATAGACCCAGGCAAGCGCTTTCGCCCCGTCCTCGACAAAAACCGGAAAGCGCACCTGGGGATACTTTCTGTAGTCGGGAATAACGACAATAAAGTCCTTTTCCGCGAATGCCGCGCCTACAAACCGATAATCTGCCTTTGCCCCGTAGGTCCAGCGCCCGCCATAAAAAAACACGATCACATCCAATTTCTTGTCTATGGCATCGGCAGGAATATAGATATCAAGTTTCTGCGAAGGCTCAGGTCCATAAGCCAAGCTATGCACAACATCCATATCGTCAAAGCGCGTGGGAAGATTTGCAGCCATGAACGCCGCTTGCGTGCAGGCGGATGTAGCTAGTAAAAAACTTAGGAAGGTTATCCGGCAAAAGAAGTATTTCAAGACAGTCTCTTTGAAAGCCGATATTGCCAAAATGCAAGCAAGGGGGTGACGGCAAGTTCCATGATTAAGCCAAACAACATGGGGCGATCAGGAACGCCAACGGCAAGCAAAGACCAGAGTCTGCCAATCCCTCCCAGAACAACAATCGCCGCTAGCATCCGGAAACGGCGGCTTTCGAGTTCGATGTTTGGAATCGTTATCCAAAACCCAAGCCCGATGCCAAGTAATAAACCCGAAAGATAACGGTAGTGGCTGTCCATAGGCATGGATACAGCACTAATTGCGTCGACCATGCCGGGGCCGAGGAGCATGCCTGCGAGACCCGCCCCTATAGGGACAACCCCGCCGGCAGCTACGGCAAGTTGTAAGGCGCGTTTCGAATACGACAACGGTATACCTGCCTCGTTCAGTATCCGCGCTCCCGCCGATTATGCATAACGTACAGCACCGCTATCGCAACCAATACACTGGTGATCAATAGGAGCAGCAGTGTTGATCGTTCGAGCCAAGCGATGGCGGGAACTCCAAGACCGAGTATGACCCCCACTAGGCAAACGCGCCAACCGGCAGCGTGGCGGACGCCGGCCGTGAAGGTGCCCAGCGCCAATAATGTCAAAACCACGAGTGCACTGGCGTCCGCGTTCATCATTTGCTTTACGTTCACCAGAAGCACGAGATACATCGAAAGGACAACGGCAATCCAATGAAAGGCCTGTGTCCAGATGAGGTGCCAATGCGCCGCGTTGCCCTCGACGTCTCGCCACTGTGTGGCCACACAAATTATACCGAAGACAGGACCAAGGATTGTCCAATAGTTTGTCATCCCCTGTGGAGCAATGCTGCCATAAGCAACTCCGAAGATGGCAAGGACCAACATCGCGATATACGGCCAGTCCCGGATAAACAAAGAGCGCAGGCTGAAGCGTGACGCCTTGGGGCCGTCATTGTCTGATTCGTAATCGACCATGGTGCACTCCGGGATGAGGACGGCGCTGTTCGTTTGACCAGGCCGTTCGATCAATGTGGTCATTCTAGCGCTGAAAAAGTTTGGCGGATAGCTCCCTCGATTTTGCCGAAATTTGCGGTATGATGGGTGAAACGCACCAGGCACTAGAATCGACGCGTTACGAGAAACAATTAAGCCCCGTATGGCTCTCCCGGTGAACTCCTCGGTCACTTCTCACGGAATGCCAAAACCACCTCAGGGCTGCGCGGCAGGAACCAATTTGACTGGACGGCGAGCTGGCGAAGCAGATCGAGCGGTGCGGGGAAAATAGGTTGGATGGAACCCCGCGGGCGCGAAAACGTTGCGTCATATTGCGCCTGGGAACTTTCTCCCCCCGGGGCGACGCGAATGTCTATGGTGGTACAGAAATCATCTCCCGCGGCAGGCGGGAACAAGCGTTTGTTTGCGGGACGGAGCAAGTAAGATGGCGATTTTGGACGAAACCACTGAAGAGCGCGGAATGGAAGAGGGTGGCCATGCCGCGGGGCTCCGTTTGGTTTTTCCCGGCGCGGCCTTGCTTAGTACGCTCGGATTATTAGGATATGTCATCTCATCGGGCACCGCAGGCGATCGTGCCCCTGTCCAATCCGCGTCCAGTGCAGCACAAAAAGCACCGGTAGCGTCCCTGCGGTCGGCCTCTGCGCCATCATCCCTCGGCAATGAGAGTGGTGCCGTTTCCGGCACTCTCGCAAACGACGCTGATTTAGCGGCAACCGCCGGCTCGCACAAATCTGTGATTGGGGCCAATGACATCAATGGTGATTTCGCGGTCAGAGCGGGATGGATCAAAAATCTCAGTGTAGTGTTCGATGGTTTTAGGAGTCAGGGCTCGCAGGCGCTGTTTGCAGGAACTGTTTTCAACGTGGGCGGGACGATACCTCATGCAGACCGCGCTTGGATGAGAGGTTCGTTGCAGTCCGCTCAACTGCCTCAAATTGTAGTGGCCGCACTGACTGGCGGCGGCGCGGCTAATATGAGAATAGCGTCGTCAACATCGAAATTGGATTCCAGCGGCAACAAGTCGGTCAGACTTCCAAATCAGGCAACGCTTGATTTCCCAATCATCAATTTTCCGGCCAATAGTGCAAGGGTCCCATCGAGCAGCCTCCCTCTCTTGCGGCAGATTGCGGAGCAGATCAAACAATTGCCCCCTGGAACGGTCGTTCAACTTAATGGCTATACTCACAGCACAGGCACGCCAGCCACCAAATCGGAGCTGTCCCAATGGCGTGCGGACTCCGTGTACCGGGTCCTCGTTCATGAAGGGGTCAGCCCAGTGATGCTGAGCGCGAAGGGTCACGGCAGTTCGCCATACGTGGCGAGTGTCAACGGGACAACGGAAGGCCGTAGCAGCAAAACTATGGTGGAAGGGGGTCGCCAGGGCTATGACCGGCGTGTCGAATTCCGCGTAGTTCAGCAACGCCCATGAAATATCAGTGGAATAGGAGCCTTGGAGTTGAGCTGGAATGGGGTTGGGCCGGCTAGGGTTAAGACCGCATTAATCATGTTCTGATGCCCATCTCCGTGGTCAAGCTCGATAGTCGTGCGTGTTCATTCCGCGCCGGCGGCGCCAGCACGATGGGGTGCCCGTCGCGGCCGTGCCCTATTGGCAGTGGAACAAAGGTGGGCTTTTCATCGTTTAACTGACGCAAGCCGGATTTATCAGGCTGCCACTGGGGTATTATCGCTCATAGAGACGATGGTTTCCAGGGTCATATAGCGAAACATTGGACGACCCGTCCGCCGCTTTAGTTCGAGCTGCATGGCGCCGGCGAGATCAAGCGGCTCCCCCGGCCGCCCTCATGTTCTCCTAGAAAAAGGACACCGGCGGCCGGCTTACAAGCGAGGCCGTTCAGCCCTATCCACTGGAGCTCTTGCTCATGCCAGCGATCACGGCCTCGAGCGCGGCCACCCTTTGGCTTAGCTTTTTGTTGTCGTCGCGGGCCTTCGCGGCCATCTGCTTGACCGCCTCGAATTCCTCCCGCGGGACGACATCCATCGTCGCGAGAAGACGTTCGAGCTGACTTTTCATCGCCGTTTCGGCCTCGCGGCGGACGCCTTGCGCCATCTCGGAGGCATCGGTCACAAGACGCGCGAAATCGTCGAACACCCGATTTTGTGACATGACCCACTCCAGACTTTGCGCACTTGTAGCACGGAGCATTCCCGCGGCCAATAATTTATGTGACCATGCGCCTCGGCGCGACTTTGGCCAAAATCGATCGTGTTCCTCGACTGCGCGGGATGCGGGATGCGGCGGTCGCGGAAATGAGGCACGGCGGCCGCCGCCTCATCGCGGTCGACGGTGATCCGCACGAGCTCGGAGCCCGCGCGGGCAAGCGCCGCGACCTGTGCCGCTGTCCTTTCGATCAGGCCGGTCCGTGAAGAGATCGCCCGTCAGCACCTTCGCGCAGCCGCAATCCACGCGAGTTTAGCGGCCCTCCTGATCGCGCTCACGGGCGGGATGCTGCTGTAAGGATAATGTTTTCTTCCGCGATCTCGTCAACGGTGTAATAGACTAGGTATCCATATTTGAGTGTCACCAGCCTGCGAATCTCATGGAGCTTTTGTTCTCTTCCGATTCCGGGAAACAAGACCATTGTCTGCATGGAATCGAGAATGTCGGCGCGCACTCGCTTCGCCCCGCCGGATTACGCCAGTGCAGGTAAGCGGAAATGACAAATAGGTCGTTGGCAGCACGGCGAACAATCCGAAGTTTCATAAATCAAAAAGGCGGAGCACTGCTTCCACTTCGGAGACCGTTGCAAACTCGCGGCGCTTGGCGTGCTCGAAACCTTGTATCACGGCGTGCAGATGCGCAGGGTCGATCTCCTCCGGCTCGCGCTCACTTTGTGCAAGATGCAGCATCGCGCGCGCGACCTCATCCTGATCCTTTGGTGGCAGCTGGCGAACTGTTTCGAGCGCTTGATCGAGCAATGTGGTCATAAGGTAATCCTAAACTTTTCAGACTCGAAATGGAAGTTGCGGATTTCTTCGGGTTCACCCCGCCTGGTCTTGCATGCGGGCGAGGCTTTCCTCCCGGCCGAGCACCTCCAGAACATCGAAAATTCCCGGCGACGCCGCCCGCCCGGTGAGCGCGGCGCGCAGCGGCTGCGCGGCGTCGCCAAGTTTGATTTTGGCTTCAGAGCTATATCCGCGCACCGCCGCTTCGAGGCTGGCGGCGTTCCAATCCGCGAGCGCCGCCAAACGCGGGATCATTCTCGCGATATGCGCCCGTCCGCCCGCGTCAAGGATGCTTGCCGCCTTGGCGTCGAGGACAAGCGGCCTGTCCGCGAACAGAAATTTTGCGCCATCCAAGAGTTCGATCAGAGTCTTCGCGCGCTCCTTGAGGCCCGGCATGGCCGCGCGTAATTTCGCCCGCATCGTATCATCGAGCTTTTGCCTGACCCCCGCGTGTCCAGGCAGATAGGGCAGAGCGGATTCTAGCGCGGCAACGAGATCCTCGTCCCGGCTCGCGCGGATATAATGCCCGTTCATGTTTTCGAGCTTCGCAAAGTCGAAGCGGGCGGGCGCGCGTCCGACATGCGCGAGATCGAAAGCTTCGATCATCTCGCGCGTCGAAAAAAATTCCTTGTCGCCCTGGCTCCAGCCGAGCCGCACCAGATAATTGCGCAGCGCCTCGGGCAGATAGCCCATGGCGCGATAGGCATCGACGCCGAGCGCGCCATGGCGCTTCGACAATTTGGCCCCGTCGGCGCCATGAATGAGCGGGATATGCGCCATGACCGGGGCGCTCCAGCCGAGCGCCTGATAGATCTGCATCTGGCGGGCCGCGTTGGTGAGATGGTCGTCGCCGCGAACGATATGCGTGACACCCATATCGTGATCGTCCACCACCACGGCGAGCATATAGGTCGGCGTGCCGTCGGAGCGCAGAAGCACGAGGTCGTCGAGATCCTTGTTGGCCCAGGCAACCCGGCCCTGGACTTTGTCGTCGAGAACCGTTTCGCCCTCGCGGGCAGCCTTGAGCCGGACGACAGGTTTTACGCCTGACGGCGCTTCGGAGGCGGGGCGGTCGCGCCACCGCCCGTCATAGCGCGGCGGCTTGCCCTCGGCGCGGGCCTTTTCTCGCATGGCGTCGAGCTCTTGCGGCGTGGCAAAACAATAATAGGCATGGCCCGGGGCGAGCAGGTTTTCCGCGGCCTCGCGGTGGCGGGCCGCGCGCTGGAACTGATAGATGACATCGCCGTCCCAATCGAGGCCGAGCCAGGATAGCCCGTCGAGAATGGCGGCAATCGCCGCATCGGTCGAGCGCTCACGGTCGGTGTCCTCGATCCGCAGCAGCATTTTGCCACCCGCGTGGCGGGCATAAAGCCAGTTGAAAAGCGCCGTCCGCGCCCCGCCAATATGGAGAAAACCTGTCGGCGACGGCGCGAAACGGGTGATCACCGGATCTGGCATAGGGGAAGTCCTGCGGCGCGAAACCGCCGTAAATCGTGTGAGAGCGGCCATTGGCCGTCCCGGGGCGCCCGTGTAGCATGAAAAAGCCGCAACAAAAGTGGCAGGGTTCGCGAATAACCTATGCTCGAAGCCAGCCCGGTTTTACGGATCAATCTTACCAAAATGTTTCACGTGAAACATTTTGGTAAGATTGCAGGGGCTCAAGTACTCATGGCCTCTTACAGTGAGTGGCTTGAGAAAAGTGCGATTGCGCCTGGCTGGGATCTGCGTTGAAAAAATGCCAATACTTGATGGGGTGGACGGCC
>QHBR01000379.1 GCA_003244015.1 Hyphomicrobiales bacterium
GACTATCGCAGCAAGGGCGGCAAGGCCCAACAGCACGAGCCGCAAAATATTCACGCGCGCGGTCTCCCATGCCGGGTTACTTGAACGCAAACCGTGACTTTGCCCAAAACGGCGGCAACCGGCAAGTCCTCCGCCAATTTGATAGCGGGGGTCGTCAGCCGCATTTTTTTCGATTGATGCGGGGTACGGCCTCGATCTCGCCTTTGAGGCGAGCGATTTCCGGCATAAATTCATGCTTGGCCGGTTGTTAAAAGTTATGTAATGCTCCTGATCAGGTTGCACCGGCGGCGCTCTGGCCGCTCTTACGCTCCCTCGCCGGCCAGTTGCCCGGCTTATGTCCATGGGGGGCGGCCTCAAGCTTCTTATCCCGTCATGACTTCCTCGTAACGGGAAAATGCGTAGCCGGGTCAAGCACGTATTTAGGTCCCAAAAAATTCATCGGAAACAGAGGTAACGACTTTGTTGCCCAGCAAGCTGCCAATAGTGCTCGTATTCTCTAACTGTAATGTTGGTATCGCCGGTATCGACGACAAAACTTGCGACCGACGCCGATACCAACCCGCGCCGGCCACGCCGCTCGATCTCGCCACGGCCACGGTCTCAACGTCGCAAATCACCCCAGCGTGGACTACCTCCGCCGGCTACTCCGGCACTGGCCGCGTGGCGAGCACCACGTACGCCCATGCGGTCGCCGCATATGACGCGGCCGGCACCAATTCAAGTCAATCAAGGAGTGTGAGTGTGGCAACGCAGTCTGAGGCCGCGACAGGTTTTCCAACGATTGGCGCTCACGCGCTCGCATTTTACCCATGTATCGGTTTCGCCGGGTGGCTTTGGCGAACGGTCAAATCAGGTGGCATATCGACGCCATCAATGATCACCCAGGCCTCCGGAAGCACGATGTTGACATGGGTTGGCAGGGGAAAAAAAAGCGTATTCGCATCGTCAACGATTCCAGCAGACAACAAGAGCAACGCATACCGCATGATCGGATCGGTCCATGATTTTTCGCCGTTGTGGCCGAATTCCGGTGAAGCGCTGTACGCTTCCCTTTCTGCTGTAGGCGGTAATGGACATATCGTAACCGCGCCCATGCCTGGCCCAGATGAGATCACACTCGCGACGGTCGAGGTCAAAAGCGGCGGCGTGATTCAGGACGCTCAATTGAACATAGTAACCGCCCCTCCTCAAACCAGCTTGAATGTCACGACCACGGGTCCGGCCACTTTGGTCGCCGTCTGGGTAGGTGACTCTGGCGCTGCCTCCGTAACAGCGTCTCCAAACAACGGATTCACCGTCATCAACTCGCAACTGCTCGCCGGATGTGCTGTTGAAACCGTTGTTGCAGCAAAAGATGTCTCCGCCGCGGGCACCCACAATGTGACCTGGACGGCGACACCTGCCCAGGGCGCGCACATGTGGCTCGTGGCCGTGCAAAATAATACATAGTTGCTGCTCCTATGATCGCCACAGAGCCCGCAAACCCTGCAAATTCCGACCATTCCCGCCATGGCGCAGGCGCAAGATTCGAAATTCCCGCTCGCTTGAAACGATCATGCCCTAGCCACGCATAAGCATAGCGATGAAGAAGCCATCGGTGCCGCTCGTCAGCGGAGTGAGACGCAGACCAAAACCAAATCGCGAAGCGAATGGCCCAAGGCCAGGGATCCGCGCCATTTCCGCCAGCTCCAGCGCCGGAAGGCATTTATAGTCCGCACGAGAGCCAAGAAACGCCGCGAGCCTGTCTTCGTTTTCCTCGCGCAGAACCGAACACGTCGCGTAGAGCATCCGTCCGCCCGGCTTGACGAAACGCGCGGCCTCTTCCAGGGTCTGGTCCTGCTCCGCGATATGGATCGAAAGGGCGCCCGGTCTTACCCGCCATTTGGCGTCCGGACTGCGCCGCCAGGTGCCCGTGCCGGTGCATGGCGCATCGACAAAAACAAGATCGCAGCGCCCTTCGAGACCAGCGAGCACATTGTTCTTCCCGCGCGGCGCGTGCAGTTGAACGTTACGCACCCCGGCGCGTTCGAGTCTGGCGATGCTCCGCGTGAGTCTTACCCCATCGCGGTCGGTCGCGTGGATCTGACCCTTGTTTTGCATCGACGCGGCAAGCGCCAAGGTTTTGCCGCCCGCGCCGGCGCAAAGATCGAGCACCTGGTTGCCTGGTTTTGCGAGGGCAAGAATCGCGGCGAGCTGCGAGCCTTCGTCCTGAATTTCGGCGAGGCCTTTGATGTAGGCGGGCTCGGCCGCAAGTGCCGGGCCGCGCCCGTTCGGCGCCAGAGGCAAACGCAACCCCAAAGGGGAATACGGCGTTGGCGCCGCGCGCAGATACGCGAGACTCGCGAGCACCTTCTCGCGCGTCGTTTTTAATGTGTTGACTCGCAGATCGACAGGTGCGCGCGTGGCAAGCGCGCTCATCTCCGCGACAACGGCCGGCCCGAAGACCGCGGCCAACGAAGGCTCCAGCCACGCGGGAAAATCGCCTGCAACAAAACTTGGCGCACCGGTCAGGTCCCCGGCCGAAAGCCGTTCTGCTTCTCCTTCATTGAGCGGGGGTGGCGCATGCCCCTCGCCCGAACAGAGCGCCGCCAGCGCGCCGGCGCTCATATTTCGCAGCTGACGCAAGGCGCCAAGCACGCTCGCGCGGGGCGTTTCGTCCCCCATCATAAACGCGGAGGAGGCGCGCTTGCGCTGCGCGTCGAAGACAAGCGAGGCGATCGCGGCACGGTCTGTCGAGCCCGCGAACCGGTGCGAGAGACCCCAATCCTTCAGCGCATCGGCGGCGGGCCTTTTGCGGGCTTCGATTTCCGCCACAACTTCAATCGCTGCGCTGATGCGAGCGCCAGGGGTCATTGGAAACGAGCTTTCATGGCGCTCCAATCCGGGGGCCGGTAAGAGTGCGGACGGCGAAGAGCCGCGACATCAAGAACAGGGCGATGGCGCCAACGATGGAGAACTGGCCGCGCAATGCTACGTAAGCCATCGCCGCCGTCCGCAAATCGAAGCAGAGGATATCGACAGAATCCGCACTTTGACCCGCTTGTCAGGCAATTCTTCACCCGATTACCCTCTGTTCTCCGTCGCCCGTCCTTGACGCCGCCCCAGACCCTAGCCTAAGAGACGTCTCGTCCCATCCTACGCAATGGAATACTCGCTCGCCGGCCTTTTCGGCCTGACTGGTTCGAGGCATCTCACCGGTCGAAGTATAACGAGGAAAAGCGAATGCCCCGCCGTTGCGAATTGACCGGCAAAGCCGTGCAGACCGGAAATCTGGTCAGCCATTCGAACCACAAAACGCGGACGCGGTTTTTGCCGAACCTCTGCAATGTGGCGTTGATATCCGATGTGTTGCAGCGCAAAGTCCGCATGCGCGTGAGCGCCTCGGCGCTGCGCACGGTCGAACATCGCGGCGGCCTCGATGCTTTTTTGTCGAAGGCGAGCGACGCCGGGCTTTCGCGCGGCGCGCTGGCTATCAAGCGCGAGGTCGCCAAAAAACTGGCGGCAGGCGGCTAGAGCGGATCGCGGACGGGCGTGCCCCCGGAGTTTTTCATCGGCGCCCACGTCGCAGGCGCAGGTCCGATGATGCGCGACGGGCAGCGGTATCGGAGTTATTTCCCGGCTCTGAAGCAAATCGCGCCGGAAAAGCGATTTGCCTTGGCGAACCCGGCTTCGATCCGGCGGCGATCGAGTAGGCCTTCCGTCACCTATGTGTGGCCTTCGGCGGATCGCAGCATGCTGCATCGGCGCGCAAAGCCACATCAATCCCGACGGCTGCGGTTCATCGTCCTGGGGCTCCGCGCTTTGGCTGGTTCGCCGTAGAAATCTCATCGAAGGGTTTCGCTAAGCTTCCCAGATGTTCGAAGCTGACGAGCTCGACCTTCGTGGCGCCAGGTGCCGGGGTGTCGAAGAATTTTTCCTCCTTAAATCGCCGGAAAATCGCGAAGTGAAGGTCGCTCTTGACGCGGACGCTGGTTTCCACGTCGCCGACGAAGACACGCAGTTCGAAGTTGAGAGCGCTGGCGGACATTCCGGTAAACAGGATTTGCGGCGCGGGCATCTTCAGCACGAGTTCGTGCGACTTCGCAATGGCAAACAAAACCTCGCGAACTTTCTCCGGATCGGCGAACGCTGCGACCGTGAGAGGTATCACCACCCGTCCGGTCCGGTCGTTGCGCACGAGATTGGTGACGACGCCGGTCACAAGACTCGAATTTGGAATGATAACCTGGGCGCGATCAAACGTCTCGATTTCGGTCGCGCGGACATTGATGCGTCGGACAAAGCCTTGATCGCCGCCGACCACGATCCAATCGCCAACCCTGACCGCGCGCTCCCATAATAAGATCAAGCCAGAGACGAAGTTATTGACGATCGACTGCAGGCCGAAACCGATACCGACCGACAGGGCGCCCGCCACAATGGCGAGCTTTTCGAAATTCATTCCAAGATAGCTGAGCGCGAGGCCGGCCGCGACGAGAAAACCAAGATAGCCGAGACTGGTCCGGATCGAATTCCGCAGGCCGAGGTCGAAATTCATATGCGGAAACAGTTTCGAATCGACCCATTGCAGCACCGCGTGAAAAATCCCGAAGGCCAGCGCGAAAAGGCCGATGGCGATGAAGATGCTGAACGGCGAAATCGTTACCTCGCCGACCTTGAAGCCAAAAAAGGCGGCACCGAAATCGATCGGAACATCGCTCGATTGGAGCCCCCAGGGCGCCAGCACGAGAACGGCCGCGACGACGAAAAGCGCAAGCCTAATCATGCCGGACAACAGGACGCCGGCAAGTTCAAGCGAGTGGCGATTGAAGCCGACGCTGGTAATCAGCCGGCGCCCGAGCCGTGTCGTTGGCGCAAGGCCGGCGCCGATTGCCTCCTCGACGAGAACGATCGACATGAACAACACGCAGGCAACGGCGCCAAACCAGAAAAGTTGATCAAGGAGGAAACTGCCGAAGGCGGCGTAGCCGATCAGAACCGAGATGGCGATGGCGAAAGCCACCGCCCAGGAGAGCGTGTGCAAGAGGTCGAACCAACCCCTCTCCTTGGCGACCTCTGGGCCGAGACAATCGTCGGTATCCAGGGTGGCGCCGAAGCGCCACAACTCGACACCGAGCATGATCGCCCCCGTCAAGGCGGCGAGCCCGCGCATGGTGACGGCGACCGGCAAGGATGCGCCGATAATGTCGTTGAGGGCCGCGAAAAGACGCGTTGCCGAGACGATGCAAGCAAGGACGATCGCCGCGCGGACAATTCCCTCCGCCGCCTTGTCGTTGAGCTTCGGCAGCCGCCAATTGGGGCGCGTTGGGGCAAACAGGCCGCGCGCTATTCCCGCCGCCGCGGCGATGCGGATCACCGCCTCGCCGGAGGCCTGGATGAAAGGCTGTAACCGCGCATTGGTGAGACCGAAGGCTTGGAACACGAGGCCAATGATGGCGATCATCGCGATTGCGGGAACAGCGATGACGAGCGCGATCCACCAGGCTCCGAGAATTTTGAGAAACGGGCTTGGATCGAGAACCGCCGCATGGCGAGCAAAGACGCGCCGGGCCAGCCGCGAGAGCGGCAGATAAAGCAATAGGATCAGGGCCAAGCCGCCCCAGAAAATCGGTACCCGCTGGCCTTCGAGCCTTCTATTGATGCCGTCGATCCATTCGCTGAACACCGCTTTGACGGCGGCCGTGTCGCCCGGTGCCTCGCGCCAGACATCGGTCCAGAGGGCGGGGTTCGCTATGCTTGCCGCCCGCGCGAACAGCGAGCGCGTGAACAAGGCGCGCCGCCGCGCCGTAATATTCGCGCCGGTCTGGTCGGCCTCCACCGCGAGCAGGCGGGCGCGCTTCAAGAGTTCGTCGGTGTCGCTAAAGAGTTTTTGCTGGTCGGCGCGCTCCGCCGTCACCGCCGGGTTTTCGGGCGGCGCGGAATCGTCCGGTTTCGGACCGAGCTGGTCGAGGCGCTCCTTGATCCCGGCGAGGCGCGGCGTCAGACGGTCGAGCGC
Source organism: Hyphomicrobiales bacterium (assembly GCA_003244015.1). GTDB lineage: Bacteria > Pseudomonadota > Alphaproteobacteria > Rhizobiales > Beijerinckiaceae > Methylocapsa. The sequence continues at coordinate 5,996 of QHBR01000379.1, forward strand.
ATCGCTGACCGCGGCCGAAATCGGATCGATCTGCTGCCGCAAGGCCTGGAGATCCACATCGGTCAGATCGTGACGCTCGAGGCTTGCTTCGATTTGCTTTAGGGAAGCGCTGAGTTTGTCGAGGGCTGGACCGACCGGCGCTTGCTCTGGCGGCGGCGGCGCGGGCGGCGGAGGAGCTGGCGGACCCGCCGGCTGCGACGTCTGGCCATTGGCCGGCGGCTGGCCTTGCGCCGGAGCTTGCCCTTGTGCGGGCGGCTGTTTCTGGGCCGGCCCCTGTTTTTGGACCGGCGCCTGTTTCGCGGGAGCCTCTCCACGCGCGGGCACTAGCGCGATGAGCGCAACAACGCCGATCAGGCATGCAAGATATTTTAGCAAGGCTTCTCCAAGACGTCGCGCGGTCAAGCGAAAAATCGGTTTTCGCTTAATCATGCTTCGAAGGCAACCCACGCTACCTACTGTGGTTCTTGCGGCCGATACACGTGCGGTCGGCCCTTGTAATCAATGACCCGGTAGATTTCGCCGCTTGATGGTTCTGAAAGATAATTCGGGCCAATCGGCGACTTGCCGTGGCCGCCGGGAATATCCAGCATGTAATGGGGCTGGCATAGGCCCGACACCCGGCCGCGCAACTGCCGCATCAAGTCCTGGCCTTTTGCGATCGGCACCCAAAAATGCCCGGTTCCCGGCGCCCGATCGAGCTGGTGCAGATAATAGGGTTTTATGCGCGCCTCGACGAAGGCGCGCATGAGCTTCGTCAGCGTTTCGATATCGTCGTTCACTCCGGCAAGCAGCACGCTCTGGCTCAACATTGGGATGCCCGCGTCGATAAACTTTGCGCAGGCCGCGCGCGCCGCCTCTGACATCTCGCGCGGATGATTTGCGTGCAGGGCCACGTAGACGGTCTTGCCCGAGGAAAGCAAAACACCGGCAAGCTCTGCCGTGATCCTCGAGGGTTCGGCGACCGGAACACGCGTATGCAGGCGAATGACTTTCACATGATCGATGGCTTCGATCCTGGCCATGATCTCGCCGAGCCTTCGCCCCGGCAAGGTCAGCGGATCGCCGCCGGTGAGGATCACTTCCCAGATCCCGGAATGGTCCGCGATATAGCCCATCGCGGCGGCAAGCGCCTCCGGTGCAAGATAAGTCGGACTGTTTGGCCCGACGACCGCGCGGCGAAAGCAAAACCGGCAATAGACCGGACAGATATGCAGCAATTTCAACAGCACGCGATCTGGGTAGCGGTGAACAATGCCTTCCACCGGGCTGAAAGCAAGATCGCCGGTCGGATCGGCCATTTCGTCTGGCCGCTCGTCGAGCTCGGCCGCATCCGGAACGAACTGGCGGGAGATCGGATCGCGCGGATCGGCGGGGTCTATCAGCTCCGCGACCGCGCCGGTGACGCCAATCGCATAGGCCGCGGCGATCCGCTCGATCGCGTCCCTGTTTGCCTCCGGCAAGAGACCGGCTTTGACGAGGTCCGCGGCGCTGCGCAAAATTGCCGGAGGTTTCCTCATCTCGCCGGCGAGCCCCGCTGAACCGGCGTCCATACTACTTGCTCGATATGGGACGCACCGGTCGCGAGCATCGCCAGCCTGTCGAAACCAAGCGCTATGCCGCTGGCTTCGGGCATGAGCGCGAGAGCCTGCAAGAAATCCTCGTCGATCGGATAGGCCTCGCCATAGATCCTGAGCCGCTCCGCCATTTCCGTTTTGAACCGCTGCCGCAGTTGCGCGGCATCGGTCAACTCGCCGAATCCATTGGCGAGTTCGACGCCGCACGCATAAAGTTCGAACCGCTCCGCAAAACGCTTGTCGTCCTGCAATTTGGCGAGCGCCGCCTCGCTCGCCGGATAGTCCATGAGGATCGCCGGGCGGCCGTGGCCGAGTTGCGGCTCGATCTTCGCCGCCAGGATCTTGCTGAAAATATCCGACCAGTTGTCGTCCGCAACGGTTCTGATTCCGTGATTGCGGGCGGCTGCCACCAGCGCCGCGCGGTCGGGTTCGGACCCCTGTAGCGTGGCCAGAAGATCTATCCTGGCATAGCGGTCGAAGGCCTCGGCCACGGTCAAGATTTCCGGCTCCTCGAACGGATCGGCGATGTGCCCGCCAAAGCGCAGGTCGCGGCTGCCCGCGGCGGCAACGGTGCGGGCAAGAAGGCCCATGCAATCCTCGATCAATCTCTGGTAAGGCTCGCCTGATCGATACCATTCGAGCATGGTGAATTCGGGATGGTGCAGTCTTCCCCGTTCGCGGTTCCTGAACACATGCGCGAACGTAAAGATGCGCTGTTCGCCGGCGGCGAGCAGTTTTTTCGCCGCGAATTCCGGCGAGGTGTGCAGATAAAAGCTTGATGTTGCTCCAGTATCGTCCAACATTTCGGTTTGAAAAGCGCTGATATGGGCCTCGTTTCCGGGCGACACCTGGAGAATCGCCGTCTCTACTTCGATAAACGATTGCGCCGAAAAATAAGCACGCGCGGCTTCAACCATCCTGGCGCGGCCGATGAGGAAAGGCCGCCGGTCGCGGTGAACACGCGGCTGCCACCAGGGCGATCGTTCGGGCGAGGGCGTGCTCATTGGCGCGATTTCGCTATAGATGCGCCCGGAAGGATTGGAGTTTCTTCCTTGACGCATTTTCTTGGGGCGAACCGGGGAGCCCACTCGCCCGAAGTTGCTCTGGCGAAAAGCCGGAACATAGCTATTGTGCCGCCCGGAGTCGATGGAAAAGCCCCGGCGCTTGTGCCCCTTGTGCTCCGGAAACATATCTTCGTATAAGGAAAGCCCGTGAAAGTCATCGCCAGTTCAATCCGCAAAGGCAATATTATCGAGAGGGAGGACGGTCAGCTTTATGTCGTTTTGACCGCGGAAAGCTTTCATCCCGGCAAAGGCACGCCAACGACTCAAATCGACATGCGGCGCCTCTCGGACGGCATCAAAACAACTGACCGCTACAAAACGACCGAGCAGGTCGAACGCGCCTATGTCGAGGACTCGAATTTCAGTTACCTCTTCCAAGACTCCGATGGCTTCACCTTCATGAATTCGGACACTTACGATCAGATCGTCGTGCCCGCCGAGGTCGTTGGAGACCAGGCGATCTATTTGCAGGAAGGCATGAGTTGCATGCTGTCGATCTTTAACGGCACCGCCGTCGGGGTTCAACTTCCCGCGCGGGTGACGCTCGAAGTCGTCGATACCGAGCCCGCCATGAAAGGTCAGACGGCATCGTCTTCCTATAAGCCCGCGAAACTCTCGAACGGCGCGCGGGTGATGGTGCCGCCGCATATTTCGCCGGGCGTCCGCGTCATCGTTCAGACCGAAGATGGCTCCTACGTCGAGCGCGCGAAGGACTGAGGATGTGGACTCGGGTGACGGTCCACGCCTCACAAGAACGTGGCCTAGCGCCGCTCCGCCGGCTCGCTGCGGGTCGGCGTCGGAAGCCGCGGCGGGTTGCCGAGGCGGCGGTCGAGATATAGCCCGACCTCCTCCGCCAAAAGCTCGATGCAGTTTTCGAAGAAATGGTTGGCGCCTGGAATGATCGCATGCTCAATGGAGATGCCCTTCTGAGTCTTGAGCTTTTCGATCAGGCTGGTAACTTCTCTCAAGGGCGCGACCCGGTCGCGATCTCCATGCACGAAAAGTCCGGAGGAAGGACAAGGCGCGAGAAAGGAAAAATCGAAGCGGCTGGCTGGCGGCGCGATCGCGACGAAACCTTCGATTTCGGGGCGCCGCATTAAAAGCTGCATGCCAATCCAGGCGCCGAACGAGATTCCGGCGATCCAGCAGGCACGCGCCTCGGGGCTGGTGGCCTGCGCCCAGTCGAGCGCTGCCGCCGCGTCCGATAATTCGCCCTGGCCGTGATCGAAGCCACCCTGGGACCGTCCGACGCCGCGAAAGTTAAAACGCAGCACGGAAAAGCCGCGCTCGGCAAAAGTGTAATAAAGATTGTAGACGATCTGGTTGTTCATCGTCCCGCCGAATTGCGGATGCGGGTGCAAGATGATCGCGATCGGCGCGCCCCGGATCGTCGAAGGATGAAACCGGCCCTCGATGCGGCCACCGGGACCGTTAAACATGACCTCGGGCATGCTTACTCCACAAACGATCAGGCGGAATTTGCGTGCAATTCGACGTTTCCCACCTGGCGCGTATTCCTGGCGCGCAGTGGCGGCGTTTGGGGCTCGCTTGACTTTGGGGGCCGCGCGGCGCCTAAGATAAAGTGTGGCAATTGGGCGCAAGGTACGCGAGTCGATGTCCGGCTCCGCGAAATCCTAGCGATCCCGGCGGATCTTCTAGCACGTATGCCCCAGAGGATTGCAAGCTCTTTTGGATTGCAAGCAGTAGGGGCCGGCGGGTTGCCTGTTGTCTCAGTTCGATACGTTGCGGAGGTTGCCGATTTCTTTGGTGTCGCGGACGCGCGTTTACCTTGACCATAACGCTACGGCGCCGCTGCATCCCGCGGCGCGCGAGGCAATGTGCGCGGCCTTCGATCTTTGCGGCAACGCCTCGTCCGTTCATGCCGAAGGGCGGACCGCGCGAGCCATAATCGAAGCTGCCCGTGCCGAGGTGGCCGCTTTTGCCGGCATCGCGCCTAAAAACGTTGTATTTACCTCGGGAGGGACGGAGGCGCTGAATCTGGCGCTGACGCCCTCTATCGAGACGCCGGACGAAAAAAGGCCCTTCGGCCTGCTCGTGGCAAGTGCCGGGGAACATCCAGCTGTCCTCGCGGGCCACCGTTTTGGCCTCGCGCAACTTGAACTTGCCGGTCTGACATCTCGAGGCGTGCTCAACATCGGGGCACTTGGCGCCATCCTCGCCCGCGCGAGCGCCGCGGGACATCGCATTATGCTGGCTCTTCAGGCCGCCAACAACGAGACGGGGGTTATTCAGCCCGTCGCGGCAGCGGCGGCGATGGTCCATGCGGCGGGCGGGTTCCTGGTCTGCGATGCGGTTCAGGCGGCGGGCAGGATCGATTGTGACACCGGGAGCTTGGGAGCGGATGCGATCGTCGTCTCGGCGCATAAATTCGGCGGCCCAAAAGGCGCCGGGGTGCTTTGTTTTGGCTCTGACTCTTACTATATAAGAGAAGCGCTCCTGCGCGGCGGAGGACAGGAGCGGGGGCTGCGCGCCGGAACCGAGAACGTTGCCGGCATTGCTGGAATGGCTGCTGCCCTTGCCGCCGCGAAGGCCCGGCTGCGGGAGGAAACCGCGGCGCTATCCGTCTGGCGGGACGAGTTGGAGGCGGAAATTTCGCGCGTCGCTGCCGGCGCGGTGTTTTTTGGCGCCGGGGCGGAGAGATTGCCGAATACGTCCTGCTTCGCCGTGCCCGGCATCGAGGCGCAAGTGTTGATTATAGCTTTGGATATGGAGGGTATTGCGGTATCGTCGGGTTCGGCCTGTTCGTCGGGGACAGTGAAACATTCGCACGTCTTGAGCGCGATGGGCGTGGAGCCGGAGGTTGCGAGAGGCGCAATCAGGGTCAGTCTCGGGTGGAATTCGCGGCGGGAAGATTGCGTTTCGTTCGTCGAGGTTCTCGAAAGGACTCTCAGTACAATCAGAGCAAGGCAGGACAAGTCCGCCGCATGAGCAACCGGGCTGTTTCCCGGCGACTACCGGCTGGGTTTCTTCCCGCTACTTTATCGGGTTCCCTCTCGCTACTTTATAAGGTACTCTACGACGTCTGAACCAGCGGTCCTTGAAACCGCCAAGGTGAGGAGAACGGCATGCCTGCGGTACAAGAGACCGTCGATCGCGTGAAGGCGATCGGCGTCAGCGAATATAAGTATGGATTTTTCTCCGATATTGAATCCGAAAAAGCCCCGAAGGGTCTCAATGAAGACACTGTCCGGTTCATTTCGGCGAAAAAGGACGAGCCCGCCTGGCTGACCGAATGGCGGCTCGGCGCGTACCGGCGCTGGCTCACGATGCGAGAGCCGCGCTGGGCAAGGGTCGACTTTCCGAAGATCGATTATCAGGATCTTTACTATTATTCCGCGCCCAAGACGGCCGCCGGTCCAAAATCGCTCGACGAAGTCGATCCGGAGCTTCTGAAGGTTTACGCAAAGCTCGGAATTCCGTTGCGTGAGCAGGAGGCGCTTGCCGGCATCGGCCCGGACCGCAGAATTGCGGTCGATGCGGTGTTCGACTCTGTCTCGGTCGTCACCACCTTCAGGGAAGAACTGGCCAGGGCCGGGGTAATTTTCTGTCCGGTCTCGGAAGCCGTGCACTCGCATCCGGACCTCGTTCAAAAATATCTCGGATCGGTGGTGCCCACGACGGACAATTTCTACGCGACGCTGAACAGCGCAGTATTTTCCGACGGGTCCTTCGTTTACGTTCCGCCGGGCGTTCGCTGCCCGATGGAACTCTCGACCTATTTCAGGATCAACGAACAAAACACCGGCCAGTTCGAACGCACGCTGATCATCGCCGACAAGGGCAGCTACGTTTCCTATCTCGAGGGCTGCACTGCGCCCAAGCGCGACGAAAATCAACTGCACGCCGCGGTCGTCGAGCTGATCGCCCTTGACGATGCCGAGATCAAATATTCGACGGTGCAGAACTGGTATCCAGGCGACGCCGACGGCCGGGGCGGGATCTATAATTTCGTCACCAAGCGCGGCGATTGCCGGGGCGCGAATTCCAAGATCTCCTGGACTCAGGTTGAAACCGGATCCGCAATTACCTGGAAATATCCGTCATGCATTCTGCGCGGCGACAATTCGCGCGGCGAATTCTATTCGATCGCGATTTCCAACGGCCGCCAGCAGGTCGATTCCGGCACCAAGATGATCCATCTCGGCAAGAACACGACGAGCCGGGTCATTTCAAAGGGAATTTCCGCGGGCAGATCGCAAAACACCTATCGCGGTCAGATTTCGGCGCACCGGAAAGCCACCGGCGCCCGCAATTTCACCAATTGCGATTCGCTGCTCATCGGCAATTCGTGCGGCGCCCATACGGTGCCCTATATCGAATCGAAGACCCCCAGCGCGCAATTCGAACATGAGGCAACGACCTCGAAAATTTCCGAGGATCAGCTGTTTTATTGCATGCAGCGCGGGATTTCGGGCGAGGAGGCGACGGCTTTGATCGTCAACGGCTTCGTGCGCGATGTGTTGCAGCAGCTGCCGATGGAATTCGCGGTGGAAGCGCAGAAATTGATCGCGATTTCGCTCGAAGGGAGCGTCGGCTGACGCGGCTCCTCGGCGATGCGGCGGGCGGTTCCCGTTGGCATCGGGTTCCTCCAGAAAATCACGAAGAACGGAGCCAAGAATTTCCGCGATCGCAGAAGCGAAAATTCGAGCGGGCAACTGGCGCTCAACTGTTCAAACCCGCTGATATTTGGTCGAGGAAAAATCGTGCTCGAAGTTAAAAACCTCAGTGTTTCCATCGGTGGACGCCAAATCCTCGATGATCTCGATCTCACTGTCCGGGACGGGGAGGTTGCCGCGCTCATGGGGCCGAACGGGAGTGGCAAGTCGACGTTGTCCCATGTCCTCGCAGGCCGCAAGGACGATACGGTCGAGACCGGCGAGGTCTTGCTGAACGGCGAGAGTCTCTTAAACCTCGAGCCTGATGCCCGCGCCGCCAAGGGGCTTTTCCTCGCGTTTCAATATCCAGTCGAAATACCCGGCGTCGCGACCTTGACATTTCTCAAGGCGGCTTTGAACGCTCAGCGCAAGCAGCGCGGCCAAGAAGAGTTTTCGACCCCGGATTTCATGAAACGGGTCAAGGCATTAGCCGGCAAGCTCAAGATCAGCCAAGACATGCTCAAGCGCGCGCTCAACGCCGGTTTTTCCGGCGGCGAGAAGAAGCGCATGGAGATTCTCCAGATGGCGCTTCTGGAACCTGCTTTCGCAATTCTCGATGAAACCGACTCAGGCCTCGACATCGACGCCTTGCGGGTGGTCGCCGATGGCGTTAATGCGCTGCGCTCGCCGGCGCGTGGTTTCCTCATTATCACGCATTACCAGCGTGTTCTCGACTACGTTGTGCCGGACATCGTGCATGTGATGGCGCAGGGTCGAATCGTCCGCAGCGGCGGCAAGGAATTGGCGGTCGAACTGGAAAAAAGCGGATACCGCGATTATGTCGCCGAACCGGCCGTCGCATAGAAGAAAATGGCAATGAACGCTGACATCATCCCGGCGAGAACGCCTGCCGAAATCTCCCTGGCCCGCACCTTCGACGCTTTCAAGGCCGGGCTGCCCGGCAACATGGACGTAACCAAATGGCGGGAGGCTTCGTTTAAGGCTTTCAAAGTATCGGGGCTGCCGCACCGGCGCATCGAGGCGTGGCACTATACCGACCTGCGCGCGCTCATGCGCGATGCCTTGCCGCTTGCCAGTTTCCCCGGCGCCGCAACAATCGATGCGCTGCGTGCGGAATTCGCCGCTGCCCGCGTGCCACGGCAGCGTATCGTTCTGGTCGATGGCTTCTTCGTGCCGGAATTATCCGACGGTTTGCCCGAAGGACTAAAGGTACGCTCGCTCGCCTCGGCATTGACCGAGGGGCGACCCGATCTGATCGCGCTTTTGTCTTCGCATGATCTTGCCGCGCGGGATCCCATCGTGTCGTTGAACGCGGCTTTGATGCAGGACGGCGTCGTGATCGAAGTGGCGCCTTCGACCGTGATCGCCGAGCCTATCAACCTCGTTCATGCCACGGCCTCTCCCACGCCCGCCGCGCATTTCTCCCGCTCGGCTCTCATTCTCGGGGCTGGCGCATCCCTCCGCCTCGCAGAGTCGAGGCATATCGCAAACCGTGCTCAACCGGTCGGCGCGGGCCAAGCCAACGCTTGTCTTATTGTCTCCCTCGGCGACGGGGCGAAACTCGCCCATACGGCGATGGCGACGGGAACTGCTCCGGCCGGTGTGCGGCTCGAGAGCGTGATGGTGCGGATCGGCGCCAGAGCGAAGTTCGACAGTTTCGCGCTCGTCGCTGGCATTGGCCTTGTGCGGCGGCAGATGTTTGTGCGGTTCGAGGGCGCGGAGTCGGAAGCCTTGCTTAGCGGCGTATCTCTTCTCGGCGGCCGCGAACATGCCGATACGACCTTGCTCGTCGAGCACGTGGCGCCAGGTTGCGTGAGCCGCGAAACCTTCAAATATATTCTCGATGAGGAAGCAACCGGCGTATTCCAAGGCAAGATCCATGTCGCGCCGGGGGCGCAAAAGACCGATGGCAAGATGCTTTGCAAGGCAATGCTGTTGTCCGATATGGCCGCGATGAACAACAAGCCGGAGCTTGAAATTTTTGCCGACGACGTTGCCTGCGGGCATGGCGCGACATGCGGCGGCCTGGACATCGATCAATTGTTTTACCTTCAGACCAGAGGATTGCCTTTCGCGCAAGCCGAGGCGCTTTTGTTGGAAGCATTCGCGGGGGAATTGGTCGACGGAATCGGGCATGAAGGGTTGATCAAGGCCTATCGCCGCGAGGTGAGCGCTTGGCTTTCCGCGCGGCATGGGCCCACTGCGGCGCCGTCGCGCGGCCTGATCGCATAGGCAGTGCGGCGTTGGCGCGGGGCGCCAATTTGGAGCAACGAATGAACAAGCATATCGCCGTGGACGCGCCGCTCGAAATTGCCTCTCTCCGCGAGGATTTTCCCATCCTTGCGACCAAGGTCTATGGCAAGCCGCTCGTCTATCTCGACAATGCCGCTTCGGCGCAAAAGCCAAAGGAGGTCGTCGAGCGCATGCTCCACGCGACCTATCATGAATATGCCAACGTTCATCGCGGTCTGCATTATCTTGCCAACGCCGCGACCGATGCCTATGAAGCCGCGCGTGAAAGCTTACGCGCCTTCCTCAACGCCGGGTCCGCCAGCGAGATCGTCTTCACGAAATCGGCGACCGAGGCAATCAATCTGGTCGCGGCCTCTTTCGGCGAGGCCTACATCAAGGAAGGCGACGAGATCGTCCTTTCGATCATGGAACACCACGCGAACATCGTGCCCTGGCATTTTTTGCGCGAGCGCAAGGGCGCCGTCCTGAAATGGGTGGACATCGATGACGAAGGAAATTTCCTGCTCGATGCGTTCGAGCAGGCATTGACGGCGAAGACCAAGATCGTCGCCCTGACCCATCTGTCGAACGTGCTCGGCACAGTAACTCCGGTCAAGGAGATCGTCAGGATCGCGCATGCGCGCGGGATACCCGTATTGATCGATGGCTCGCAAGGCGCGGTCCATCTCGACGTCGATGTTGTTGACCTCGATGCCGATTTTTATTGCCTAACGGGCCATAAGCTCTATGGGCCGACCGGCATCGGCGCGCTCTACGGCAAGAAAGAATGGCTGGAGAAATTGCCACCCTTCCTCGGCGGCGGCGAGATGATCGATGAAGTCACCAAGGATCGCGTGACGTACAACGAGCCGCCGCATCGTTTCGAAGCCGGCACGCCGCCGATCGTGCAGGCGATCGGGTTCGGCGCCGCCGTGAACTATGTGCGAAGCATAGGCCGCGAGCGCATTCATGCGCATGAACTGGCCTTGTGCGATTATGCGCATGAGCGCTTGTCGCGGATCAACTCGCTGCGGGTCTTCGGCCAAGCGAAAGGCAAGGGCGCCATCATATCCTTCAACATGGAAGGCGCTCATGCGCATGATGTCGCAACCGTGCTCGATCGATGCGGTGTCGCGGTACGTGCCGGAACGCATTGCGCCCAGCCGCTTCTTTCGCGCTTCGGTGTGACATCGACCTGCCGCGCTTCCTTCGCGCTCTATAACACCTTCGAGGAAGTCGACAAGCTAGCCGGAGCCTTGATCAAGGCCGAAGGTCTATTTGCGTGAGAAACGAGGAGCCAGACATGGCCGAAGCACAAACCAGCGAATGCCGGGAAGCCGTTGAAGGTCCCGAATCCATGCCGAACGAGCCGCAATGGCTGTTCGACGGATCGGTGCCGAAAGACGAACGCGCGCGTTTCACCAACGACATCGTCGTGGCTCTGAAGACTGTGTTCGATCCCGAAATTCCCTGCGATATCTACGAGCTTGGACTGATCTACAAAGTGGACATTGGCGACGATCGCCTGATCAAGATCGATATGACCCTGACCGCGCCAGGCTGCCCGGTGGCGGGCGAACTCCCCCTGTGGATCGAGACAGCGGTCGGCGCGGTGCCGGGGGTTCTCGGCGTCAACGTTACGGTGGTTTTCGATCCGCCGTGGGACCAGGGCCACATGTCGGATGAAGCGCGCGTTTCGCTTGACATGTTTTGAGCTTCCGGCGCGCAATCCCGGCGGCTTAAATAACTTCGTTGCGTCGCGGAAACGCGTGAGCTTGACCGAGCCGATGGATCGATTATCCCTTCAGGAGGGGGGCGAGCAATTTTTCGAGTGCTTCTGACGTCATCTCGCCTGTTTCCTTCTTGCCGTTGATGAAAAAGGTCGGCGTGGCGGTGACACCGAATTTCTCCGCCGCGCGATCGTGCACTTTGGCGATCTTGTCGTAGAGATCTTGATTTTTGAGGCAAGCCTCGAAACTATTTTTGCTCATCCCGGTTTGCTTGAGGAGAGCGGCCAAGGCCTCGAGCGGCTTGTCCGTAAAGGCCCAGTTCTTCTGTTGAGCGAACAGGAGATCGACGATTGCATTTCGCTTGTCGTCACCCGCGCAGCGCGCCAGCATGAAACCGGCGGCCGCTAACGGGTCGAGGGGAAACTCGCGCAAGATAAAACGGACCTTGCCGGTGTCGATATATTTGCTTTTTAAGTTCGGAAAAGTGGTGGCGTAAAAGCCCGCGCAATGCGCGCAGGTCATCGAAGCATATTCGACAATCGTGACCGGCGCTTCGCGCGCGCCAAGCGCAACGTCTGGCAGGGCCTCGCCGGCCATCAGCTCATCCAACGCCACCCCCGCGCCTTGCGCCAGAACCGGGGCCGCGGGAACGCCGAGCAAAGCGAAAAAACCGGCGATTGTCAGAACGGCGGCTGCCGCCATCTCGAACCCACCGCGGCGACCCCTCAAGGCAGCCTGACCAATTTTGGGCGAACGCATGAATTTATGCTCCATCAGCAACCGAGCCCGGATTTGCCTGATTACCCGGCAGGAAGGCAAGACAATTATTGTTTGGGCAAGTTTAGGAGCGCGCGCCCCGCGCGCCCGCCCTATGGCATCGTTTCCGGCAAGCCGACGCTATTTGGTTAAGGCCTGGCGAGAGCACGCGCACCAAGCCGGGTCAATGCTAGCCGCAACGATTCATACTTGACGCCGCCGACGATCGTTTCCGCCGCCATCTCGGCGACCTTGTCCAACGGGGGGGGCCCATGCCTGGCGAGGGGCGGCGCGGCAACCGGACCTTGCTTCAACAGGAGGCGCGAGACGCAACGCCAGCCGAAGTGCGTGTTGACGCGCTCGATGACAATGGGGGCGAGATGCTGCAATTCCAACGCGAATCCCGTTTCGACGCGCACAATGAGCGTCGCTGGGGCGGAGCCGTTTTCCGCCGCGCGGTCACGTTTCCTCGCGGGCCACAGCACTTTGACCGGTTGCGACATCGCGGCGAGTCTTTCGCCGACAATGTCGTCCCAAAACAACACGAGACCCGACTGGCCAAAACCTTGCCGCCGCAGAAGTGGATCGATCGCGGTTTGAACGAGGTCCGCGAGCGGCCGGGACCAAGGGATTTTTCTGAGACGGTTCCGCATGTTCCCTTATATCTTGTATCCGCCGGTGCTCCACGCGAAAATTCGTCGATTCCAAGTGCTTTCCCCGGCCACTTTCCACCATGTGCAACCAGAGACGTCCTCAGTCCTCAGTCCTCAGTCCTCAGTCCTCAGGCCGGCCTGCCGCCAAATAAAGCCGCGGCGCGTCTGTTCAGCTCCTCGGGCGGAACATCCTCCCTGTGGGTCGCGATCCACCAGCGGTGCCCGAACGGGTCCTCGAATTTGCCGCCGCGATCGCCATAGAACTGATCCGCGACCGGCCGGAGAACCTTGAGGCCAGCGTCAACCGCACGGGCCGTAAACGCATCGACATCCTCGACATAGAGGTGGATCATGACCGGCGTGCCCCCAATCGTCTGCGGGCTCAAGGCATCGTGGTCTGGAAATTCGTCGGAAAGCATGATCCGGGCCTCGCCGATCTCGAGTTCCGCATGTCCAACCGTGCCGTCATGCGCGATGCAAAGCACCTCCACCGCGCCGAAAGCATTCTTGTAAAATGCGATGGCTTCACGGGCATTGCTTACGCTGAGATAGGGTATTGCCCCTTGGTGCCCCTCGGGTATCGGCTTGACAGTCGCGCTCATCTTTCGTCCCTTCCGCTTCACCCCTGGTTTATACGTAAGTTAAGAGAGCGGAAAAACGAGGCGTATGTATGGCCTTCCCAATGAGCCTTGACGCGCGAGCCGGTGCCGCTGCTTCTCTTCTTGCCTGGTATGACCGCCATCGCCGCGATCTGCCTTGGCGAGCGTTGCCGGGCGAGCCCGCCGATCCTTACAAGGTCTGGCTTTCGGAAATCATGCTGCAACAGACGACCGTCGCGGCCGTAAAACCGTATTTCTTGGGCTTTCTGGCGCGATGGCCCAATGTCGGGCTGTTGGCTCAAGCCGGCGGCGAAGAGGTGATGCGGGCCTGGGCCGGGCTCGGCTATTATTCGCGCGCGCGCAATCTCCATGCTTGCGCCAAAATTGTCGCGGGACCGCTCAAGGGCAAATTTCCGGATACCGAAGCGGGATTGCGGTGCCTTCCAGGCATCGGCCCCTATACCGCGGCGGCGATCGCGGCGATCGCTTTCGGCCGCCCCGCGGCCGCCATCGACGGCAATGCCGAGCGGGTGCTTGCGCGGCTCTATTCGATCGGGACGCCGCTGCCGGCGGCAAGGTCCGAAATCAAGACCAAGGCTGCCGCCATGGTGCCGCCGCAACGGCCCGGCGATTTCGCGCAGGCGATGATGGACCTTGGCGCCATGATCTGCGCGCCAAAACACCCTTGTTGCGGCATTTGTCCGTTGCTAGAATTTTGCCGCGGCCAAGCCTCGGGCTGCCCCGAAAGCCTGCCGCGCAAGGCGCCACGGCGGGAGAGGCCGCTGCGCCAGGGGGCGGCATTTTTCCTGCGCCGCCAGGACGGCGCGGTTCTCGTCCGCACGCGGCCACCCGAGAGGCTCCTCGGCGGCATGACGGAATTGCCTGGAACCGCTTGGGTGATCCATTTCGACGCGGCCTCGGCGGCAAGCCAGGCGCCGGTCGAGGCTTCCTACCGGAAGCTCGATAAGAGCGTCTCGCATGCGTTCACTCATTTTGCCTTGCGGCTCGACATTTATGTGGCCGATGTTCCAAGCAAGCGGCGCGCGCCCACGGGCTACCGTTTCGTGCCTGAGTGCGGCCTCGACAAGGAAGCTTTTCCCAGCGTCATGCGCAAGATAATCGAAGCCGTGCGCCTCAGCCCCGGGTTCGACAAATGTGCGGCGAAAGGATTTTGACGATCCTGTTCTCGCCGGCGGTTGTCGCTCTCGAATATGCCGTAGTGCGCAACTGAATTCCGAGCCTGCCAGCCGAGGCCGCGCCGTGTCTTGCGATGCTGCGATCGGCTGATGAGGTCGAAGCGTTCCTGGCTCAGGAAATCAGCCAGGTATTCGCAGAGTTGACGCTTGACGGCTCAGCAAGCGACACAAAATCAGCCCCGCGGATCAAGTTGCGATCTTGCTTTGGTTCGGAGGCCGGCGGAGAATGCGCACGTCACGATCTCAAGCTGCGTATTCAGGACTTCAGCGGGCATTGGCGCGAGCTTTTCTTCCAGTCCCAGGGAGACTATTCCGTGAACCGCCGAAAACAGCGTGCGCGCCAATAGGGCGCGAGCCTCGGGAGGCTCCCGTGGGACGAGCCGCGCCAGGGCGCGTCGAGTATGAGGAAGAGGCGATTCTGATCCTCGGTGAACCAGGCGGGAACCGGGCGCGCGTCCGCCATTCGATGTTCGAACAGCGCGCGCCAGCGCGCGCATCTTGCGCATTCGCGCGAAATCCAGATAGGCGCGCGCGAGGCGGACGAGTTCTTCCGTCGCGGTTTGCCTAGCTTGCACGCGCGAGGCGCCGACGAGCGCTGCCTCCAACAAGGACAGCGTCCGCGCGCCAACGCGCAGTATCAGCTCATCAAGATCGTCGAAAACATTGTAAATGGCGTGGCGGCGATATTGCGCGCCTTGAGACTTTGCAGGCCGCCGGCGGCGATCGCCGCCTCCGCCGCCCCCAAAACGCGTTCACGCAGATCGGCGCGGCCTCTTGCATCACTCTCACAAAGACGGTGCGTGACAATCAGGAAGCTCTGAGACTCGTCAATCGCATCGAGGACGCCAAAACCGAGCGGCTCCTAATGGATGTGGCGAAGGTTCCGTGACATGCACCTTGCATGGAGCGTCAATGGGCCCGGCTCAACCGAGTGTCAAACCAATTCGGCGAGAGAACCAAGCCCATTTTCGCCGCACATCGAAGGAAATGACGATGTCCAACTCTCTTCTTCTCTCGCGGCGTTTTGCCCCTTTGTTCTGGTGCCAGTTCTTCGCGGCGTTCAACGACAATTTTCTCAAGAACGCGCTGATCCTGCTCATTTTGTTCAAGATCGGCGGAGCCCCGGGGGAATCTCTTGTCACTCTGGCGGGCGCCATATTCATCGCGCCTTATTTCATCTTGTCTGCTCTCGGTGGTCAAATCGCCGATAAATTCGACAAAGCCCTGATCGCGCAGCGCCTGAAGCTCGCCGAGATAGCCGCCGCCGGCGTCGCGGTTCTCGGCTTTCAACTGGCGTCAGTTCCGGTGCTGCTTGGCGCGTTATTTTTTTCGGCGCCCTCGGAGCGCTGTTCGGCCCGACCAAATACGGCATATTGCCCGATCACTTGCGTCAGGAAGATCTTCCCAGTGGCAATGCGCTCATCGAAGGCGCGACCTTCCTCGCCATACTCACCGGCACCATAGCCGGCGGGCTCGCGATGCAGGGTGGCGGCAACCCGGCGTTGCTGGCGATCGGCATGATATCCGTCGCGCTGGCGAGTTATGCCGCCAGTCTATTTATTCCCGCTACCAAGCGGGCGGCACCCGATCTTTCGATCGACGCCAATGTGGTGCGTTCGACTTTCGCGTTGTTGCGTGAATTATGGCGCGAGACTTATCTCTGGCGGCTAGGCGTCATCACCAGCATTTTCTGGCTCATCGGCGCGGTGACGATGTCCTTGTTGGCACCGCTCGTCACCAGGGCCATGCATGGTTCGGAAATGGTGGTGACGATCTATCTCACCATTTTCGCGGTTGCCATTGCGTTGGGTTTAGGCCTCGCCGCTTTCTTGCTTGCTGGTAAGATCGTGTTGCTGCCAACTGCGATCGGCGCTGCCATCATCGCCGTCGTCTCGGCGGATCTCGGCGTTTCACTAATACAATCGCCGGTCGCCGAGGCGGCGCGCGCACTCGCTCCTTGCGCCTTCTTCGCACAGCCAGGCGCTTGGCGCGTCACCATCGATCTCGCGCTCCTTGCGGTGGCTGGAGGACTGATGATCGTCCCCTCCTTTGCGGGGATTCAGGCCTTCGCCGAGCCTTCGGAACGCGCCCGCATCATCGCCGCGGTCAATGTGCTCAACGCCGCCTTCATGGTGCTGGGAGCGCTCGTTGTCGCGGTCGTGCAGAACGCCGGCGTTCCTGTTCCGGTGCTCTTCCTTTGCATTGCGGCCGTCGCGCTCGCCTCCACGATATGGATTTCCAAGGCCGTGGTCGTCTCGCCTTTTCGCGATTTTCTTTCAATCGTGTTTCGCGCCTTCTACCGCCTCGAGGTGAAAGGCCTCAGCAATTTCGAAAAGGCCGGGCCAAATCCCATTATCGCGCTCAATCACGTCAGCTTCCTCGACGCAGCGTTGATCTTGTCGGTTTCGCCCCTTGAGCCGATTTTCGCAATCGACCATACGATCGCCCAACGCTGGTGGGTGAAGCCGTTTCTGAAATTGGTCCGCGCCATTCCGCTCGATCCGGCTAGGCCGCTTGGAATGCGCACTCTCGTCAATGCGGTGAAGACGGGCGATCCGCTAGTCATCTTCCCCGAGGGACGTCTCACCGTCACCGGCAGCCTGATGAAGGTTTATGACGGCGCCGGACTCATCGCCGAAAAATCTGCCGCGATGGTGATTCCCGTGCGCGTCGAGGGACCGGAGGCGACGATCTTCTCGCGCCTCAGCCGCGAACAGACGCGCAGGCGTTGGTTCCCGAAGTTCACTCTCATCATTCTGGAGCCCGTGCGCCTCACGATCGCCGGCGCGCTGAAGGGTAAAGCGCGTCGCATGGCGGCTGGGTCGGCACTCTATGAGATGATGTCCGACCTCGTCTTCCGCACGACGCGCACCGATCGCACCCTGTTCGAGGCGCTCGTGGAAGCGGCGCGAACGCATGGCTGGAGCCGTATCGCGATCGAGGATCCCATTTCCGGCGCGGTCTCTTATCGCAAATTGCTGATCGGCGCCCATGTCGTTGGCTACAAGCTGCAGTCGTTATCCGAGGTTGGCGAAGCCGTGGGGATCATGTTGCCGAACGCCAATGGCGCGGCAGTCGCCATTTTCGCCCTGATCAGCGCAGGTCGCGTGCCGGCGATGATCAATTTCACCGCCGGCGCCGCCAATATTCTCTCGGGCTGCACGAGCGCGAAGGTGAAGACGCTCGTCACCTCGCGCGGCTTCGTTGAAAAGGGAAAGCTCGATAAGCTCGTCTCGGCCATCGAGAAGAGCGTTCGCGTCATTTACCTTGAGGATGTCCGCGCAGGCGTGTCATGGGCCGACAAACTTCGGGCGTTGATCGGCCACCGTCGGGCGTTGGCGCCCCGCGAGGCCGACGATCCGGCCGTCATTCTCTTTACCTCCGGCTCGGAAGGGGCGCCAAAGGGTGTCGTGCTCTCGCATAAGAACATGCTCGCCAATGTCGCCCAGTCGGCGGCGCGCATCGATTTCGGACGCACTGATAAAGTGTTCAACGTGCTGCCGATCTTTCACTGTTTCGGTCTGAACGCTGGATTCGTCTTGCCGCTCATTTCTGGCGTTCCCGTGTATCTCTATCCCTCGCCTTTGCGCTACAAAATCGTCCCGGAACTCGTATATGGTTCGAATGCCACGGTGCTTTTTGGCACCGACACTTTCCTTTCGGGTTATGCGCGCGTCGCGCATGCTTATGATTTCCGCTCGATACGCTACGTCCTCGCGGGCGCCGAGCCGGTGAAGGAGGCGACGCGCAATATCTGGTCGGAGAAATTCGGCATTCGCATTCACGAAGGTTACGGTGTGACGGAGACGGCTCCAGTGATCGCTCTCAATACGCCGATGTTTAACAAATTCGGCACGGTCGGCCGTTTGATGCCGGGAATGGAACACCGCCTCGATCCCGTGCCAGGCGTCAATGACGGCGGCAGGCTCTTCGTGCGCGGACCCAACGTCATGTTGGGCTATCTCAAAGCCGATAATCCCGGCGTCTTGCAACCCCCGGAAGAGGGCTGGCACGACACTGGCGACATCGTTGCGATCGACGAGCAGGGGTTCATCGCGATCAAGGGGCGTGCCAAACGTTTCGTTAAAATCGGCGGCGAGATGGTGTCCCTTGCGGCGATCGAAACACTTGCCAGCGAACTCTGGCCCAAGGCTCTATCGGCGGCGGCGCGCGAAATCGATCCGCGCAAGGGCGAGCGGGTCGTCCTCGTCACGCAGCAGAAAGATGCGACGCGCGGCGAATTTCAGATTTTCGCCAAATCGAAGGGCGCGTCCGACCTGATGGTTCCAGCCGAACTGATGATCGTCGAAGCCTTGCCGCTGCTCGGGTCCGGCAAGCTGGACTTTCCTGCGATCGACGCAATGGTGCGTGACCGCGGCAGATAACTGCCTGGCTTTTCGAAAATTCATGAAACCAATGACGAGCCTTGCGCTCGCCGGGCCTTCGCGCCGTAACCGGCCTTCGCGAAGCAAATGATCATCGAGGCCGGCGCCGGGCAAACGCCATGACGATCAATATGATGCCTTGCGAGATTTTCAACCTCAAGCTGGCGGCGCTTGCGGGAATCTATTCCGCCGCCTGGCGCAGGCTCGCCCTCGCCAATGACCGCAGGGCATCGATCGGCGCATACCTGCCGTCGCGCTCGAACTGCCAAAAAGTCCAGCCATTGCAAGCGGGCAGGCCTTGCGCCAGAGCGCCGGTCTTGTGAATCGAGCCAGTGACGGCGCCGATCGAGACCGTCCCATCGGCCCGCACCATTGCGGCGTGCCGCTTTCTTTCGTCGGTGAGGATTTCGCCAGGCCGAATTAGCCCCGCCTCGATGATCGCGGCGAAAGGAATGCGCGGCTCCGAGCGTTTGTCCGCAACCGCCGCGATGGCCTCGCGCGGGAGCGGCTCCACGCCCGCGATCCTTGCCCTTGCGGCGCTTACGTAGCTTGCGTCCCGTTCGATGCCGATAAACGAACGCCCGAGTCTTTTGGCAACGGCGCCGGTGGTGCCCGAACCAAAGAATGGATCGAGAACCACGCCGTCCTTGTTCGAGGCGGCGAGCAGAATACGCGAGAGCAGCGCCTCGGGCTTTTGCGTCGGGTGGACCTTGCGGCCGGAGGAATCTTTCAGGCGTTCGGCGCCGGTGCAAATCGGCAAAAACCAATCGGAGCGGACCTGGCAATCCTCGTTGCCGGCTTTCAACAGTTCGTAGTTGAAGCGATAGTTCTTGGCGCCCGCGCTTTTGGTCGCCCAGATCAATGTCTCATGCGCGTTGGTGAAGCGCCGGCCGCGAAAATTCGGCATCGGGTTGGCTTTGCGCCAGATAATATCGTTCAGGATCCAAAACCCCTGATCCTGCAAGATCGAGCCGGCCCGGAAAATATTGTGGTAGGAGCCGATCACGAAAATCGTCGCGTCCTGCTTCATGACGCGGCGCACGGCAATGAGCCAGGCTCGGGTAAAATTGTCGTAATCGGAAAAGCTCGCGAATTTGTCCCAATCGTCGTCAACGCCATCGACGCGGCTTTGGTCCGGCCGCGAGAGACGGGATTCGAGCTGCAAATTATAAGGCGGATCGGCGAAGACGAGATCGACGCATTCCGGCGGTAGCCTGGCCATCGCTTCGATGCAATCGCCGTTGATGATTTCATTAACGGGAAGCGCGCCTTGCGCTTGACCAGGGCCGGGCGTGGCGGAGCGCGCCGGCGAAATCCCAGTACGCATGACCTTGATCTGGGCTTTCGGGCCGGGCGCCCCGGCACGTTGGCTGCGCATGAACAAAAACCGCTACGCGACGCGATTGCATGAGCCGCGTGGGGCGGCCCTTGGGCTTTTTCGAAATTCCGCCGTTTTAGCGAGAGGATGAGCGGGTTTTCAAGAGTGGAGCCAGCGGTCATTCATCATGACGGCTGGTAACTCCAAACGAATCCTGCGTTGCGTTTGGTAAAGACCGCGTTTAGAAGGCAAATCCCGGACTGTCCCTTTTTCGCACGGGGTGGAATCGAAAAGGTAGCCTGCCGGGTGCACGCTGGTAGCAATGCTCAACTGGAGGCTTCTGGGAATCCTGCCAATTTTCGGCATTTCTGATTCATCCAAAGAGTGGACCTGAGATGATTCAACAAAGCTACGTCAGCGGCTTCGTTCAATCCGGCAGACCGCCGCTTTCAGTGTGGGTCCAAAACACCAATAAACTCACATCGTGCGCGATCGGTAGATAATACTGGCGCACTGTTATAATAATAACGACAGTGAAAATAGATGTTCGTGAAATTCAGTTTCTTACAAACCTTTCAATGTGATGTCTTTAGTGAGGCACCAATAGGCGAGGGCCTGACAAAAATCGTGAATATTAAGCTTATTAAAAACAACTACAGTTCTACCTTGGGAAAATTCTAACATCAACTCTGATGAAATCGAGACGTGTCCATGGGCAACTGAATTTCGGAGATGCCTCAAAAGACCTTTTAGCGTTCCAGCAAATAACACCCCTTGCAGCCCCCAACCTCCTGCTAGTGAATTTATTTCAATGTTTGGGATATCTGAAAAAAATTTCTCGGACGGCAGGCATATATATGCCAGAAGTGACGTCAAAAACTGATGTTGATTATAGAAATAGAAACCGTCAGTGGTTGGACTAATTCCATACTGGGCGGCAAATTTTTCCTGTAACTCCCTCAGCGTTATTGATGGGTTATTTTTCTCTGCATCAAGAATCTGGAGCATTCCGTTTACATGTCGAACGCTGCAAATTAAACTATTAACTGCATTCTGATCCATCACACATTAACGCCCAGCGTTATAGAGATACGGTACTTGGCCCACGGAAAGCCAAGCCATCATCAGCGGCGAGAGGCGAAGCCAAGAGCTGCCCATTCCCGTGCAAGGTTGCGTCGATCGCACATAACCCAACCTATTACATGGAAAAGTCCGGCTCAAGTAACTGTGGCGGGCTCACCTGGGGCTTCTAAAAACTTCGCCAAATTTTGGCATTTCTGATCCCACCTAGAGGCACCTCGAAAAATATTCGC
>QHBR01000333.1 GCA_003244015.1 Hyphomicrobiales bacterium
GCCGAAATCCTCGCCAACATGGAACGCTGGCGCTGGATGCCGCGCGACATGGGCGAGACCCATATCGAAGTGAATATCCCCGATTACGAAGCCGTCGTCATTGAACATGGCGCGGTGATCGAGCGCGCCCGCGTCGTCGTCGGCAAGGAGGAAACCCCGACGCCGGTGTTTTCCGACACGATGAAATTTCTGATCGTCAATCCCGCTTGGAACGTGCCGCAATCGATCGTCCGCAAGGAGATGCTGCCGAAACTTGCTGGCGATCCTGGTTATTTTCAGCGGATGGGCTACGAGGTTTTTTCGCGCGGGGGCCACCTCGTCGTGCGGCAGCCGCCTGGCGAAAAGAATGCGCTGGGGCGGATCAAATTCATGTTCCCGAACGATTTTTCCGTCTATATGCACGATACGCCCTTGCGCAAGCTGTTTGCGTCGGCAAAGCGGGCGTTCAGCCATGGCTGCGTGCGGGTCGACGATCCGTTCCGCTTCGCCGAGACGGTGCTCGGCCGCGCCAATGGCTGGAGCGAGAGCCGGGTGAAGAAATTGATCGGCGGCAAGGAGCGCTATGTCTATCTGCCCAAACCGCTGCCGGTTTATCTCGAATATTTTACCGCCTTCGTCGATGAATCGGGCGCGCTTCAATTGCGCGACGACGTCTATGGCTATTCGCGCCGGGTAAAAGCGGCGCTCGGTTTGCCGGGCTAGAGTAGCCAATCGTACCAAAATGTTTCACGTGAAACATTTTGGTACGATTGACGATCTGCGCAAACATACATTTGCTAAGCGCGAGGAGGTACGAATGTGCGATTTGGCGCAAACGCAATGATGCGATAAACTTTATACTGGGAAACCTCGCGCTCTCGGTAGGCGGCCTCATTTGATCTTGAAATAATTGCGCAGCGCAAGGCCGATGAAAAAGACGAGAATGATCGAAAGGAGGTTTTGCCCGAGCACCAGCCACTGATAGCATTTCGGTGGGATGGGATGGCATTTGTCCGAAGTATCCCCCTCGCAAAATAGAAATTTCTTGATCTCGGCGTCGATGGTGAGGGGGCCGACGAAAGGCACCGCGTTGGCGCGCGCGACCATTTGGACCGCTTGCTCATATTTGTCCGCGTCGAGCGCGCCCACATTTTGTGGAGCTGGTAGGATCTGTCCATACAACCAAGGAAAGATTATCAGGCTCAAGACCAGCCAACAAACGAAAGGGCGCACAAAGCTGCGGCCATAATCGGCAAGCCCCCAATAGACGCCCATGACGGCGATCCAGAGTATGTGGGCAATGAGCCGCGCAATTTTGGCGGGTTTGGCGAGGAGCCCGAGCCAGTGCGCATTGCGCGCCCTGCGCTGGAGTCGCCTCTCCAACCAGACATGCTTTTTTTGCTCATTGATATCTTCTAGGTTCTTCTTGAGTTCGTCTAGTCCTAGTAGTTGATGCAGATAGACGCCGCGTTCGGCTTTGCGCTCCTCGATATAAAGGTCACGTTCGAGATCGTGGTTCTTTGTCTCTTCTGCAATTTTTCGAAAAGCGCGCAACCGAACTGGAATACGGCTGTTCTTTGTCCAATGAAGGCGTTTGCCGGGAGAAACAAAACCAATATAGGCGCCGGTGAAATCGATCCGTGAGGCATGGGTCACGCCGTCAAAATCCGGCGGGTGGTAAAAGTGCGCACCGATAAAATCGGCGGTCTGCTCGAATGACCGGCCCGAGAAATCAGCTTCGCCATCGAAGCGCGCGTTCGCGAACGAAATGGTCAAGAAGCGATCAGGCCTGGAGTCGTCGCGTTTCCATGAGTCGTCGTGCCGTTTTTCCAACCCAAGTAAGGCTTTCTCGTCCATACCTATTACAAGCTTGCTTATTACGGGCCTGCTCCACCGCTCCTTAGACGTTCCAACGAATGCAACTTGGCCCTTAAAAACGGTGCCGTCGAAGCTGGCCATGTGGCCGAAGGCCGCGCCGTCAAAGCGGGCCACCAAACCGAAGGCAGCATTGGTGAAGGTGGTGCGGTAGCCGAAGGCCGCGCTGGTGAAGTGGGCCAACACACCGAAGGCCACACCGAGGAAGCTGGCTTGGTCACCGAAAGCCGCGCCGAGGAAGCTGGCCCAGTCACCGAAGACCGCGTGGGTGAAGCAGGCGCGGCCTGGTTTAAAGGCTTCTGGGTCTTCTTGGAATTTCAATTCGGCACCTCGCCAGCTGCACCCCGAAAAATCCGCTCCGTGGCCGAATTCGAAGCCTGAGAAATCGATCTCATCCCTCGGCGTTTCGGAAAAGTCGACGCCGGCGAAGGTTACGCGCACGTATTTATTTGCCGGATCGCGCCGCCATTTGTTCCAGGCGTCCTTGCCTTTTGCCGCGAGGTCGAGAAAGAACGCCTGGTTGTATTTCGGTTTTTCGGCGGGAGGATTGTCCCGCAATGTCGTCTCGTCCGCCATGCCTATCCTCCGACGAATTGCGTCAGCTCCCGCGCCGCGCCAATGTGATGCTCCCCGCGCCTCCGAAGCGCCACGGGCTGGCATGGCGGGCTTGCGCAGCCAGCATTATTAAACAATAGAGTCCGGGCACTTCAAATCGGCGCCGCCGCCGAAAGTCCCAGCAAGAGCTTACGCCGATTGGTATCGGCGAGTGAGCAAGAAGGAGCGAAAGCCTTGATTACCGTAACATTCCCGGATGGTGCGACGCGCGCATTCGAGCAAAGCGTCAGCGGGTTCGATATTGCCAAAAGCATTTCGCCATCGCTCGCCAAGCGCGCCGTCGCGATGGCGCTCGATGGCGCCTTGCGCGACCTCGCCGATCCCTTGACGAGCGACGCTAGAATCGAGTTCGTCGCCCGCGACGACGAAACAGCGGTCGAACTCATCCGTCACGACGCGGCGCATGTCCTCGCCGAGGCGGTGCAGACGCTCTTTCCCGGCACGCAAGTCACGATCGGGCCGGTGACCGAGAACGGCTTTTATTACGATTTCTATCGCGCGGAGCCTTTCACGCCGGAGGATTTTTCCGTGATCGAAAGCAAAATGGCCGAGATCATTGCCCGCGACAAACCCTTCACGAAGGAGATTTGGACACGCGAGGAGGCCAAAGCATGGTTCGCGGCGCATGGCGAGACTTTCAAGGTCGAACTCGTCGATGCGATCCCCGCCAACGAGACTTTGAAAATCTACAAACAGGGCGATTGGCTCGATCTCTGCCGCGGCCCGCATATGACCTCGACGGGCAAGATCGGCAA
>QHBR01000296.1 GCA_003244015.1 Hyphomicrobiales bacterium
CGTGAAACATTTTGGTGCGATTGGCTATCGGCTCGACGCAACGACGTAACAAGGTCTCAATCGGGCAAGCAGTGCTCGTTCGGCATGGCGTAGATTTCGGCCGTCTCGCTGATTATTCCTCGCCGTTCAGTTCGTCGACGACAGACAAAAATTCCTCGCTTAACTCTTTTGCCTTCGCATCAAATTCCCGTTCAAGCTGGCGAAGCTGCGCTTCGTACCTGCAGCCCGCCTCGCGAAGCCGCACGACCTTGGCGCTGGCGTCATTTCGTTCCATCACTTCTAGCGACGGCAAGCCAGATCCCGTCTTTGTGCCGAATGCGCCAGCGGAGTTACGTTTCATCATTGCCGTCCTTTGCGCGCGCAAGAACGGCGGCTGCCCTCGTGCCGATATGGTCGGCCTGTTTCTCGCGTTTAAGTACGAGATCCTTATGCCACCGCGCCGCTTCGAGATGGCGCATCCCACTTCGCAGGATTACGCCTTGCAGACATTCGAGAAAGCACACCATCCAGGAGCCGGTTAATCTGCTCAAGCCCTGCAACGACTGAATCGTCCTCTGGCCTTTATTGTTTAAGTGCTCTTTATCGCCGCCAATTTGAACCGCGTAGCGCCTAGTCAAAGGCAGGTGATCGAGACTGCGCGGTTGCGCCCGGTAACCGATTGGAGTAGATTGAAAACCATTTCCCACCCGTGAGAATTGGAGCCAATGTCTCTGACGGCTAGTAATATTGTTTAGGAGATCGGTATGCCGGACAATTCGCAACGGGGTGTTGCGGCCGTGCAACGGTAGATTGTGGACGCCTCCCGCTCGATGTCGTGGGGTTACCTCTTAGCCGGCCTCCCCCCGATGACCAGATTTCGAGGCTGAAATTGACACTTCGGACGAGCATTGGCAAGGCCGAACTATCGCTGCGGTGCTCCGGCACATCAAAGCCTGTGACATCGGCGCGATGCGCGCTGGACTTGCGATTATCTTAATTCTCGATGCGAGTCTTTGCGTGACGCCGTGGTTCAGCGCGAAAGCCAATCGCGTCGCCGCCGTTCTGCTCATACCTTATTTCTTGTGGCTTTGTTATGCGAGCCATTGAACGCCGCGATCGCGGCGATGACTCGCCGATCGGGAAAAAATACCGGTCAACTATAGGCCATCCGCAGATCGAGGTTCCCTCCCGCCCGATCGAATCGTAGGTCTCGCCGAGCCATTGCTTGGCGGCCTCTCGCCCAAGCCCATGCAATTTGCCGATCAAGGACCAGGAGGCATCGAGTTTCGAGGAGCCGGGAAGGATTCTAGGGTGCGGCCGCCGCCAATCCGATGCACAAAAGGGCGCATGTAGTTGTCGCGCGATAGTTTGCCCGAATCGACCAGCCGGTTGACGAAATCGATCGCCCGCCGCTCGCCCATCAAGGCGCCATTGAAGGTGATCTCATTCAGGCGATCTTGAATTTCGTGCGCGGAACGCGGCACCTCGTCGCGCTCGATCGGGTTGATTTGGACGATAACAATGTCGGGAGAAGCGGTCTTATAGAACAACGGAAACAGGGCGGGATTGCCCATGTAGCCGCCGTCCCAATAAGGCACCCCGTCGATTGCCACGGCCTGAAACAAATAGGGCAGGCACGCCGAGGCCATGACATGATCGGCGGTAAGGTCGGGGCCTTCGAAAACCTTGTTCCTGCCGGTTTGGACGTTGGTCGCCGCGACAAATAATTTGAGCTCGGTCAGAGCCCGCACCTTGGCGAAATCGACCACCTTTTCGAGATGATCGCGCAGCGGATTGATGTTTAGCGGATTGAAGTCGTAAGGGCTTGCATAGTGGGCGATAAAATCGGTCCACCATTGCGTGGCCATCGATTGCAATGGCGAGCTGAAAAACATGTCGAAAAACTTTCGCTCGGCGGGGGAAAACGCGCCCGCGTCGCTGATCGATCGCCAGAATTTGGCGAGACTCTCGCGAGCGCCCTGGCGGCCGCCTTCGAGATAGCCCTCGGCCAGCACCACCGCGTTCATCGCGCCGGCGCTCGTCCCGGTGATCGCCTCGATGTCGAGCCTTCCGTCCTCGAGCAAATAGTCAAGCACGCCCCAGGTGAAAGCGCCATGCGAGCCGCCGCCCTGCAACGCGAGACTGACCGTTTTCTTGCCGGTCCAGTCGGCCGGGTCGGTTGCCTCCGTCATGCCAACTCCCTGGCCAGTTTCACTCGGCGGTCCAGCCGCCATCGATCGAATAATTGGCGCCGGTAATTTGCGCGGCCGCATCCGAGCAGAGAAAGACGAAGAGCGAGGCAACCTGATCCGCGGTCACGAATTGTTTGGTCGGCTGGGCGAGCAAAATCACATCGTGGATTACCTGTTCGCGCGTCATGTTGTGCGCCGCCATCGTGTCGGGGATCTGCTTTTCGACGAGCGGCGTCCAGACATAGCCAGGCGAGACGCAGTTGACCGTGACGCCGAAGGCCGCGAGTTCAAGCGCCGCCGTTTTGGTCAGTCCGGCAAGGCCATGTTTGGCCGTCACATAAGCGGATTTAAATGGCGAGGCGACGAGCGAATGGGCCGAGGCGGTGCCGAGAATACGGCCCCATTTGCGCGCCTTCATGCCCGGGATGGCGGCGGCCATTGCATGGAACGCGGCGGAGAGATTGACGGCAATGATCATATCCCAGTTTTCGCGCGGAAATTCCTCGATCAGCGCGACATGCTGAACCCCGGCGTTGTTGACCAGAATATCGACCGAACCGAGCTTCGCCTCGGCTTCATTCACCATGGCGTGGATTTCGTCCGGCTTCGTCATGTCGGCGTCCGAATAAACCGCCGTGACGCCAAACTCATTCGCGATGCCCGCCCGCTCGGCTTCGATCGCCGCGGCGTCGCCCATTCCATTGATCATCAAATTGGCGCCTTCCTTGGCGAGCGCGCGGGCGATGGCAAGACCAATGCCGCTGGTCGAGCCGGTCACGATTGCATTGCGCATTTTAAGGGTCATGTGTCTTCCAAGGGTCCGCAAGAAAGTCCGGGCGAATTGCTGCATCGCCATGCTACAACGGCGCGGCGGAAAGATGAAACCAAACCGGAGTTTGGGGGTTAAAGATCGCTTTAATTGCCCAATTGGGATATGATAGCTGTGAATCGGCGTGGAATA
>QHBR01000229.1 GCA_003244015.1 Hyphomicrobiales bacterium
TGCGTCTCGGCATCGAGCGTGACGACCGGGTCGCCGCGTTCGTCGAGCGACACGCGTAGTGGCGACTTGACCGGGCGCTCGCGTTCGGCCTCGCGCGCCGCCTCGCTCCTGCCCTCGACGAATCCCCATGTAACGAGAACGCCGAAGCAGCCGACCACAGCCAGCAAGGTCAGAACCCGCAGAATTCGACGTGTGCTCCCATGCTCGGCTGAGCTGTTGCTGTCGCTCACAATACTGATCTTTCAGCAAGGGAACTCACTCTGTGCCACGAGGAGGGCGAAGAGGCGGCCGGTCTTCTCAAAGATCCGTGATACAACCGGACATGGTTGCTATTGGTAATGGCTAAGCTGATGTTTGGCTGCACTTTACTGCTCCAATGGAGGCTCGTGTCGCATTGTATATTATCGTCAGGTTCAAGCGAATTTCGTAATTTATTGGGGTATTATGGCGCAAACGCACCAAGCACTTGGCTGACCCGTCATGGGCGTAGCGGCGATAATCCCCTCTATTTTTGCAAGATCGCGGGTGGGGAGCATGGCGGAAAGCCACATTGTATCGGCGCTTGTCGTGAAGCGGGCCGAGATGGCCGACACGAAGCCGATCGACACGCCGCGAAAGCGTGCACGCTCCCTCTGGCCCATCTGCTGCAAGTCGCGGCCGAGCACCTCGCATTTGCCGGAATCCTGGTCAAGGATCGCCGCGATGACTGAGATCAGGGTCGTCTTGCCGCAACCCGACGGGCCGGCGAGCATCAGCAGCTCGCCTTGGCGGACATCGAGGTCGATGCCACGCAGCGCCATCCCCCTTGCATCGCCTGTACCGTAGGTCTTGGTTACACCTCGGCAGTGGACCGCAATGTCATGGCGCAGCCTCGACGCTTCACCCACCGCAACCGTCATGGCTTATTTTTGTTCCACAAAAAGCCTTCCTTTTCGGGAGGGTTGTATTGCCGAAATTATAACAGTAATTGCCAATTAGACGCGGGCCGTTTTTCTTGACTATCGCGCCTGCCAGGACGCCATCGCGTCATCCAGGGCGCGCTGCCCCGAGGGTCCTTTTTCGAAGGTCAATTTCGCGATATGGCCATTGCCGAGAACCATCGGAACATCCAACCATTCGCGCGATCGCAGATGATCGAGATTGGATGCCTCGGCGTGGCCGCGGGCGAGACCGACGAGGAAGGAATTCTCCATGATCGGCACCGTAATTCCCTTCAGCGACTCTCCCGTCGGGTTGTCTTCGCGGCGCATCTGCAACACGCTGATCTGCTTGATATTGCCAAAGGAACTGTCTTGCGGCACGGCAAACATCAGCTTCACGGTATGCGACGCGGGCAAAGTGCCGTCGAAATTTTTTTGAAGCGTCATCGCCACTTGCAGCTTTTCTTCAGGTATGTCGATCTCGGCGCGAACCGCCATGCTTAGCGGCTCATCCGGTCCATTGCTGACATTATCGACCCGCCAGACGACGGTGCCACGAAAAGTTTTTATCTTGGACGGCTCGTCCGGCGCCTCGACGAGGAGGGCGGCGCGGTAGGCGACGGGAATGGGAGGATTGGCGGGTCCGGAACCGCTTTTGGCGTCATCGTTGCGATCGGCGGTTGACGAAGGCACACCGGCCAAAGCTGGCGCGGACCCGGGTGTCGCGGTGCCGGCACCGATGCGGTCGACGATCTTGCCGCCAGCCCCGGCGTCGCCCTGGGTCGATGGCGAAGGAGGTTGCGGGCGCAAAAGATCTTCGGGGCGATCGCGCAGCTTATAGGCGGCGATCGCGACAAGGGCGACGACCAGACCGACGATTCCACCGACGACCACAAGGCGCTTTGCGGGACCGGCATCTCGCGCGGGCCGAGGTGCGAAAGGATGTTGCGCTTCAAGCCGCGTTCTTGCCGCGAGTTCGGAACTGTCGGGGCTCGGGTTTGGCGCTTCCGGGGCAAACGCTTCAACGACGGGCGCTTCCGGGGCAAAAGCCTCCGGGAAGGCCGGTGCCGGGGCAAGTGCATCGAAGTCGCACCCGGCCGCAGCAGTTTGGCCGGGAGAAGCGGTGCCTGTTGCCGGGGCTTGAGTCTCGTCCTGCGCGGCAGAGGGCTTCGCCGCGGTCCGCGCCGCCGGAGCCGGGTTGCGGACCGAAGGCGGCGTCGGCCGCATAGGGTTGAAAGCCGAGCCGAACCGCGGCGCGCCGTCCGTCCGGGCGCCCGGGTTCACGGGCGGCCGCGGATCGCGTCGAACTTTGAGGGGTCGCGAAGGCGGCGGCGTTTGCGCCGCTGGAATAGGAACCGGCGCGGATGGAGCGGGGCCGGGCGCATCTTTGTCCGGCGGATTGGGTTCAGGCAACGGCGCCGCGCTTGGCTCATTCGCCGGGGATGCACCGGCCGGATTCTCGGCCGTTGGCCCAAGGCCCGCGAGATCCGGTTCGGCCGCAGGCGCGCCGCTTCCGGTACCTGACCGCGACGCAATTTCCGTTTCAAGCCGGGCAACCGCCGCTTCCAATGCTTGCGCTTCGCGCTCGATCACCTCCTCCGGCACCGGCGGATCGAGCTTGCCCAATTGGCCGAAAAGCGCCCCCCGCGCCCGCTCGTAAATGGCGTGGCGCAATTCGGCCGTCGAATCCGGCAGGCCCGCGACGGCCTTGGCGAGCAGCGGGTAATAGTCAGCCATCTCGTGTTGAGAGCATTTGATCGGCCTTCCGTCAATCCCGCTGCGGAACTTTGCCAATCAATCGCGGAAGGGCAATCAATCGCGGAAGGGATTGTGAACGAGGATCGTATCGGCACGCTCGGGGCTGGTCGAGAGAAGCGTGACCGGGGCCTCGATCAATTCCTCGATACGGCGGACATATTTGATCGCCTGCGCCGGAAGCGCCGCCCAGGAACGGGCGCCGGCCGTCGTGTCTTGCCACCCCTCGATTGTCTCATAGATCGGAGCGACTCTTGCCTGCGCCGCCTGGCTTGCCGGCAACCTGCCGATGCGCTGGCCATCGAGATGATAGCCGACGCAGACCTTGATCTCTTCGAATCCGTCAAGAATATCGAGCTTCGTCAAGGCAATGCCGTCTATCCCCGAGGTCTTTACCGCCTGGCGCACGAGCACCGCGTCGAACCAGCCGCAACGCCTGCGCCGCCCCGTGTTGGTTCCGAACTCATGCCCCCGGTCGCCGATCCTCTCGCCGATGGCATCGTTGAGTTCGGTGGGCAACGGCCCGCCGCCGACCCGCGTCGTATAGGCCTTGGCGATCCCCAGCACATAACCGATCGCCTTTGGGCCAAGGCCAGATCCCGTGGCGGCATTGGCGGCGACCGTATTCGACGAGGTCACAAACGGGTAAGTGCCGTGATCGACATCGAGCATCGCGCCTTGTGCGCCTTCGAACAAAATGCGCCTGCCCGCGCGCCGGGCGGCTTCGAGCAGTTCCCAGGTCGCATCCATGAAGGGAAGAATTTTGGCCGCGACGCAATCGAGTTCGGCGCGAATAGCCTCCGCCGTGACAGGTTCGAGCCCAAGCCCTCGACGTAGTGGCTCGTGATGGGCAAGCAGGCGGGCGATTTTTTGGTTCAAACTGTCCGGCTCGGCCAAGTCCATGAGCCGGATTGCGCGCCGTCCCGCCTTGTCTTCGTAAGCTGGCCCGATGCCACGTTTGGTGGTTCCGATCTTCAACGCTTCGACTTTTGAGGATTCGCGGTGGGCGTCGAGTTCGCGGTGCAGGCTAAGGATCAGTGTCACGTTTTCGGCGATTTTCAGATTTTTGGGCGAGACCTCGATGCCTTGGCCCGCGAGCTTGGCGATTTCATCGACAAAATGATGCGGATCGAGCACGACGCCATTGCCGATGATCGAGAGCTTTCCGGGCCGCACTACGCCAGCGGGCAACAGCGTGAGCTTATAGACATTGTTGTCGATGACGAGCGTATGCCCGGCATTGTGGCCGCCCTGAAAGCGCACCACGATGTCGGCCTCGAGCGACAGCCAGTCGACGATCTTACCCTTGCCTTCGTCGCCCCATTGGGCGCCGACCACCACCACATTCGCCATCGAACTTATCGCTTTTCGCAGCGGTCTTTATCTTTCAAGAGCCGCCAAAAATAAGCCCGGCGCAAACTGGCTGCACCGGGTCCATTGCGGGGACGGGGTACACTTTTGCGTGGCCAGAGTAAAGGCTTCGAGGTGGTGCGCATCATCCGAAAAGGGCAATGCCGCATGGTCGAATAGGGGCCAACGGGAGACGTGCGTTTTGTGAACCGGCTTTTCCGGCTTGCCGCTTGATGAATCCCGCCGGGCCGGTCAAACTGCGCGGCGGGGTTGTTAATGCAACAAAGCCGAAATACGTCATGTGGGCGCTTATCGTCGCTATCAGCCTTTTAGTGTTCGTCGGCTCTCTTGCCGGCCTTCTGTTCAAGAGCACGCGCGGAAAGGCCAAGAGATATGCGTGGATGAGCGCTTTGGCGATGATCCTCGCCGGCGGTTTCTTTGCTTCCGAACAGGACGACGAAGCCCGTCGGCTAGGGTTCTCGGATAATGATGATCGGCGTGCAGCGACTGAAGCCGGAGTGACCGACCCAGCGGCTTGGCGCGCGGCTAAGGAGGGCAAGAGACAAGCCCAGCAGGCTCTGGCGGTAAAGACGACCGCCGTGACGCCTCAGGTTTCATCGCAACGAGTGGAGACGGATGTCGGTCAGGCGACGAATATCCGCGCTCCGGGTGCTAATGGCAGAGCAAGAGTTTGCGCGACGAAAGACATGGACTTCGATTCCTATCGCGAGATCAAATTGCCGACGAAGACGGTTTTCAAGGATTCCGGTCATTTCGAGGGCGACGTGCGCGATCCATGGCGACCCGGTGACCTTGCGAACGACGACAAGTGGGCCGCATTCATCACGACCGATCCCGTTACGCTGACCAAAACCAAGCCATGTGCGGAGACCGGCATCAGGATGTTGGTTGGGAAGCAATTCAAGGAACCGTCGGCCAGCGCCGCCGATCGGCGCGTATGGCAGATCGAAGACGTGCTGGAATACTCACTATCCTCAGGTCGTCCGCCCGTCGAATTCGGAAAGCTGATCGATGACATCAGCGTGCGAGCCGTGCTTCTGACAGACGCTGGCGATCCCTTGACGCTCGCTAAAGATGAAACCGACGAAGCGCTTAAAGCCGCGACATGTCTTGCGGAGGCTCAAAAGGTAGCCGCCCACGAAGGGGCAGTGGCTGGGAGACAAACGGGGACCTGTTCGTCGCATGGAACAAGTCTCGTCCGCAGTCTTCGACGGTCAAGCTCATAACGAGCTCGGGCGCGTTCCTAACGGGCGCTCCAACCGCAGACATAAAACAGGAGCGGACCAAGTGCATCAACGAGGCGCTCAAGCCCGATGCCGGCGAGATTTCGTCGCGCGAGTTCGACGGGGGCGTCAGGGTGGAGTGTCAGGCGTTCGAACGGGATGGTGGTGGGGGGTCGGCTACGATTTTGAGAAGGTTCGGCTCGTATCCGGCTCACGAAATGCCCAGCGGCAAGGTTCTCGATGAAATGAGGCGCGCCAGTGGGGCGCTGGCGGCTGTAGAGGATGCCGAGGCGGCAAGATCCGTCGAGTTCGCAAAATGGTGGCTGGATCCGGCGATCCCAACGAAGGTCAAGACCTTTATGACGATAACCGCCCGTGTGCAGGCGTTGGCCGACCGATGCCCGACATGGAGGCCGAATTACGCGGTCATCACAAATGCGGCTGCCTTCGCCGGCGTCTCCGTGCAGGACATAAAGCCGGGTGGAAAATACTTCGATACGTTCGCCGACATGTTGGTTGGAATGAAGAAAGGAAGCGAAACGGAAAGCCGCGAGGAAGCCTGCACAACAGCGAAGAAAAACTACGGCGAGGCAAGTGGGAGGTGACGAGTACCTCCGGTCAGCTAACGTTCTAAGGCTTGGAGGGATCTAATGGCTCTCAGTGACGCCTGCTTCGAGTTTCTCCGGTCGTTGAGGCTGCGGCCGCGAGTCTCGCGGAGGCGGTCCATCACTATTCTGCTCCGGAGATCCCTCTTACATATGGCTCAGAAATCGACGCGCTTCGCAAGGCCTGCGCCGCGGTCCGGGCTGCTCCCTTCGACCCAGAAGCTGGAGCGCTTCTTTTGAAATTAGCAGCCTCGGTAATGATGTTCCACGATACGTGCCCAAGAGATGAGATTGCTACTACCCAGGAAAAGGAGATGAAGCAGCTAATCCGTCTTCTTCAAGAGGAATTGAACGAAGATGACGCAATCTCCGTGCCTGCGTTAGTTTCCAATGTCGTTGCAGAGACCCAATACACGCCTGCTGCCGCCAATCGCATAACGGAGCTTTTGTCGAAGCTAGTGGTCTGATTCATTCG
>QHBR01000145.1 GCA_003244015.1 Hyphomicrobiales bacterium
CCACCCCATCAAGAATTTTGAATAAACCATAGAGCCTTGATTCCACATGGCTTTATTGGTGCATCATTCCGATGTAAATAAATCCCTAATTGTGGATGGCTTCCTTTTCCTCACGCCATCTCCTTCAGCTTTTTTGCCGCGCGGGCTGCGAAATAGGTGAGGATCGCGTCGGCGCCCGCGCGCTTGAGACTTATCAGACTTTCCAGCATGGCCTTGTCGCCGTCGATAAAGCCGCGCGCCGCCGCCGCCATGATCATCGCATATTCGCCCGACACCTGATAGGCGAAGGTCGGCACGCCGAAGCGCTCCTTCACCTTGAAAATAATATCGAGATAGGGGAGGCCCGGTTTCACCATCACGATGTCGGCGCCTTCTTTGATGTCTTGTGCCACCTCCCGCAAAGCCTCGTTGGAATTGGCGGGGTCCATCTGATAGCTGCGCTTGTCGCCGGTAAGAGTCGCATTGGTGCCGACGGCATCGCGGAAAGGCCCATAAAAGGCCGACGCATATTTGGCGGCGTAGGATAGGATCTGCACCTCCTCGAAATTCGCCGCGTCGAGCCCCGCCCGGATCGCGCCGACGCGTCCATCCATCATGTCGGAAGGCGCGATGATGTCGGCGCCCGCGCGCGCCTGGTTCAGCGCCTGTTCCACGAGAACGAAAACCGTCGCGTCGTTTAAAATCTTTTCGCCGCGCAAAATCCCGTCATGGCCGTGGCTGGTGTAGGGATCGAGCGCGACATCGGTGACGAGGCCGAGATTTGGCACTTCGCGGTTGATCGCGCGGCACGCACGGCAAACGAGATTCTTGGGATTAAGCGCCTCGCTCGCCTGTTCATTGCGTAGGCTAGGGCCGGTAAAGGGAAACAGCGCGAGCGCCGGAATGCCAAGCTCAACCGCTTCGACAGCCGCGCGCACGGCCAAGTCGATGGAAAGCCGCTCGACGCCGGGCATCGACGCGACGGGTTCCCGCGCGTTTTCGCCCTCGCAAAGGAAGACCGGCCAGATGAGATCGTCCGCGGTTAGGGTGTTTTCGCGGACGAGCCTGCGGGTCCAGTCCGCCTTGCGGTTGCGCCGCAGACGCACGGCAAGATCGAGTTTTGGCGCGGCGACGGCGGCTGCAGCGGGCGCGTCTTGCTCCGGGGCGGGGGCGCGTTTTGGGCGTTGCGGCAGAGGCCAGACCATGCGAGGCTCCGGGCGGACGGTTCCCGTGCATAGCACGGGCCGGGAGGAAACTTTCAAGCCTCGCGGAGCCGGTTCGTGACGTTTCCAGGCCGCCCGCTGTCATGGCATCTCCGCCGGGGGCGACAATATGTCCCGCGCCTTGGCAACCGTTGCTGGGGCATGCCCGGTATTGGCCGTGAAGGCGAGGAGCAGTCTCTCGTTTGAGGCGAGATGATCGAGGATAGCGGCCAAAAATCCAGGCTCTCTGGCCGCCGCCCGCAAACTATTCCTCCCAAGGCCAGACAGAGCCAAGAAACGATCGAGCCTGCCTGGATTTCCGGCCAGAAAGGTAAAAGCCTCGATCGCTATCGATTCGGCGGTGGATTTGGTGAGTTGTGCCTGTTTGGCCGGCGAGGACCTAAAATCGAAGTTTTCCACTATAACGATTTCCCTTTCGTCAATCTCTATCCGTTACCGACGAGTGCGGCTGAACTTTCCCGGGGGTGGAACGTCCGCCACCCCGAGCCGGGTATTTCCGATGCAAAAATGCATTCTAATCGTGGAAGACAATGAGTTGAACATGAAACTGTTCAACGACCTTCTGGAGGCGCATGGCTATAAGACCGTGCAAACCCGGAGCGGCGTCGAAGCGGTGGAACTCGCGCGTCTGCACAAGCCCGATCTCATTTTGATGGACATTCAGCTGCCCGAGATCTCCGGACTTCAGGTCACGCAACGGATCAAGGACGACGAAGTTCTGCGCCATATTCCAGTGATCGCGATTACCGCTTTCGCCATGAAGGGCGACGAGGAAAAAATCAGGCTGGGCGGATGCGAGGCCTATCTGTCGAAACCGATCTCCATCGTAAAATTCCTCGAAACCGTGCGCCATTATCTCCACGAACAATAATCGCGAGAATGATTTGCCGGGGATCCCGGCGTGACAAGACGGGAACACCCATGGCATGACCGCCCGAGTCCTGGTTGTCGACGATCTGCTTCCCAATCTCAAGCTGCTCGAAGCGCGGCTAAGCGCCGAATATTTCGAGGTTTTGACCGCGGCGAACGGCGTCGATGCCCTGCAAATCTGCGCCAACGGCGATTGCGACATTGTTCTTCTCGATGCGATGATGCCGGGAATGGACGAATTGGAAGTCTGCCGCCGTTTGAAAGGGGACAAGGCAACGGCGCATATTCCCGTCGTGCTGGTGACGGCGCTCAATCAACCCTCCGACCGGAGGCGCGGGCTCGATGCCGGCGCCGATGATTTCCTCTCCAAGCCGATCGCCGAGATAGCGCTCCTCGCGCGGGTCCATTCGCTCTCAAGGCTGCGGCTCATCCTCGACGAATTGCGGAGCCGCGCCCTGCGGTCGGCAAAGCTCGGGATTGGCGATCCGTTCGCCCGCGCGACGGCGGGCAACGGCATCGGCGGGCGCATCATGCTCGTCGAGGATTCTCCTGCGTCGGCGGAGCTCATCGAGAATGCCTTGCGGAAACACCATGATATCGAACGCGAACGGGATCGCGGCAAGGCGCTCGACATGGGTGCCGCCTGCAATTACGATCTCTTCATCGTCAGTCTCGATCTCGCGGACCGCGACGGGCTCCGGTTTTGCGCGCGGCTCAGATCCGAGGAGCGCACCCGCCAAATCCCGGTGCTGGCGGTCGCCAACCCCGAGGATCGCCGGCAGATCCTGCGCGGCCTCGATCTTGGGGTGAACGACTATGTCCTGCGCCCGGTCGATCGCAACGAACTTGCCGCTCGCGTGCGCACGCAAATCCGGCGGAAGCGATATGCCGACTGTCTGCGCGACAATGTCGAAGCCATGATCGAAATGGCGGCGGCCGATCCATTGACCGGGTTGAAGAATCGCCGCTGCCTCGATACCCATCTCGGCGCGCTTCTCGATCGGCCGCGCGGGGGCCCGCTCAGCGCGATGATTCTCGATCTCGACGGTTTCAAGGCGATCAACGACCGGCATGGCCACGACGCCGGAGATCGCATTTTGAAATGCTTCGCCGCTCGCGCAAAAGATCATCCGCGAAACCGATCTCCTGTACCGGCTTGGCGGCGACGAATTCGTCATTGTCATGCCCGGCACCGGTCTTCGCGGGGGACTTGAGATCGCGGAAAGAATCCGCGCGGCGATTGCGAGCGATGACTTTGCCGTGGCAGCCGGCGGCCATCCCATTGCCGTCACGGTTTCGGCCGGACTTGCCGAAAGCGCCGGGGACTCCTCCGCCGCGCTCTTGCGCCGTGCCGACAGAGCGCTCTACCGGTCGAAACAGGACGGCCGCAATCGCGTTTCGGTCGATCATGCGCGGGATTGATCGCGGAATGGCCGGCTGGCCGATGGAGCGATTGGAAATTGCGGAAATGGACCCGCGAAGCGGGAACCCGGCGCTCCGGCGAGCGGGCATCGTAATGACCGGAAATCGACAATCGCGCGCGGCGGCGAGGCCGTTACCACCATAATTGGCGGGTGAAGGGCTCCGCTCATCGGCAAGTTTGAATTGGCTGGAGCCGGCGCTTGAAGGCCAGCCAAAGGTCGCGCATTTCCTGGGCCGCGGTGCCTTTTGGATCGACCTCGGTCACGCCCTTGCCGGTGCGCGCGGCCGGTCACCTCGCTCGCCCAAATGTCGAAGGTAGCGGGCCTCGCCGGAACGATGGAAAGGTCGGCGGCGTTTATCGCGGCGAGCGTTCTTGGCGACTCCAAGAGCGGGGTATCGACAATGACAAGGCTCACATTGCGCTTCGCAAGGGTGGTTAACGCCGCCGGAAGCCTCGCCGACGGAACCGCCTCGACCGGCAGGTGAGGATCGTTGCGTTTGGATCCCCACCGGAGGATGGATTTCTTAGGATCCAAGTCGAGAACAAAAACGCGTTCTCCAGCCTCTTGCGCCGTGACTGCGAGACAAGCGGCAAGCGTGCTTTTGCCGCAACCGCCTTTTTGCGAAACAAAAGCAATGGTGCGCATGGATAAAGCTTTATGTTTATGAATATTCTTAAGAAATGTAATTCGTCGTCAGCCCTTGGGGCATGGCGGTTGACCCGGCGTTCGGGAGGTTCGTTCCGTCGAGGGTTTGACGGATGGCATCGAGTACTCCGGTCGAGCGTCCGCTAGAATAGCCGCAATGAAGGCGGCCCGCTCTGGGATTAACTTGTAGATCTTGGCCGTCATAGTCTCGATATTCCGTGCGGCGTGCTCGCCCTCGATCGCGAAATTAGGCGAGAGCTCGAAACGATTATTCATAGTTCTTACCTCTGTACGGCATTAACTTCTCGGCTATGCCCATCGGCTGGCATGGATAAAACTTTACGTTTTCCGGAGTCGTTAAAGATGGAACTGTTAAAAGAAGTAAT
The DNA here is from genome assembly GCA_003244015.1 of Hyphomicrobiales bacterium. Classification (GTDB taxonomy): domain Bacteria; phylum Pseudomonadota; class Alphaproteobacteria; order Rhizobiales; family Beijerinckiaceae; genus Methylocapsa. The sequence goes on from QHBR01000145.1 coordinate 4,528, forward strand.
TGTACATGACCGCAACCGGTGCATGACCCATGTAAGCGCGGAATTGGATTAAAGCTTGATCAGATCATCAATAGTGTTTTTAACCTTAACTGCTCCAGGCCTACGCTCTTTTGCCCCGGCTTGCGTTCGAAGCGCGAGGGGCCCAGATTTGCAAGCCAGATGACCGATCTCTTCGCCGCCGCCAATCTCGAAAAGGACGCGCCGCATCCGCTCGCCGACCGGCTGCGCCCGCAAAGCCTCGCCGATGTCGCCGGGCAAGATCATCTTCTCGGACCCCAAGGAGCGCTGACCCGGCTCATTGCCTCTGGCACACTCGGGAGCCTGATTTTCTGGGGGCCTCCGGGGACCGGCAAGACGACCGTCGCGCGCCTTCTTGCCCACGAGACGAAGCTCGCCTTCGTCCAGACTTCGGCGATTTTTTCCGGCGTCGCCGAGCTTAAAAAGGTTTTCGAGGACGCGCGGGGTCGCCGCAAGGCAGGCCAAGGAACCCTGCTTTTCGTCGACGAAGTGCATCGCTTCAACCGGGCGCAGCAGGATAGCTTCCTGCCGGTGATGGAAGATGGCACCATCACCTTGATCGGCGCGACAACCGAAAATCCAAGCTTCGAGCTCAACGCATCCCTGTTGTCGCGCGCCCGGGTGATGATCTTTCACACTCTCGACGCGGCGGCGATCGAAAAGCTTCTCTCCCGCGCGGAAACCTGCGAGGGGCGCGCCTTGCCGCTCGATCCCGACGCCCGCTTAAGCCTGGTACGGATGGCCGATGGCGATGGCCGCGCCGCCTTGAGCCTCGCCGAAGAGGCGTGGCGCGCCGCCAAGCCGGGGGAAATCTTCGATACCGCCATGCTGGTTTCGATCGTCCAGCGGCGCGCGCCGATCTACGATAAAGCGCAGGAGGGCCATTACAATCTGATCAGCGCGCTGCATAAATCCGTGCGTGGATCGGACCCGGACGCGGCTCTCTACTATCTTGCGCGAATGCTCGATGCCGGCGAAGACCCTCTGTTCATCGCCAGGCGGGTCGTGCGCATGGCGGTCGAGGATATCGGCCTCGCCGATCCCCAGGCGCTGGCCGTCGCCATTGCCGCCAAGGACGCTTATGATTTTCTAGGCTCTCCCGAAGGCGAGCTTGCGATCGCCAATGCGGTGATCTATGCCGCGACCGCGCCGAAGTCGAACGCAGCCTATGCCGCCTTCAAGGCCGCGGCGCGGCTTGCCAAGGACCACGGGTCGTTAATGCCGCCCAAAATCATTCTCAACGCGCCGACGAAACTCATGAGAGAGGAAGGCTATGGCGCGAATTATGCCTATGATCACGACGAGCCGGATGGATTTTCCGGCCAAAATTACTGGCCTGAGGCGCTCGGGCGGCAGACGCTCTATAGGCCGGTTGGCCGCGGCTTCGAGAAAGATCTGCGCGCGCGGCTCGACCATTGGGCCAAGCTCCGGAAACAAAGGAGCGATCCGGATTGACATGGCGGGTTGTGCTTCCTAACCGCCGGAGTCCGGCGGCATGATCGATCGCAACGGCCCGCGCTGGCATCGCGATGCGATTATCTATCGGCTGGATGTGAAATCCTTCTTCGATGCCAACAATGACGGTGTCGGCGATGCCGGCGGCCTACCCGAAAACTCGATTACATCGAGGATCTCGGCGCGAGATTACAAGATAAGATCTAGAGGCGCCCGCGGGCGCCGATATTGCGCGTTGACGGGCCGGATGGTTCGTGATTATTGGCGCGACCCTCCTGATCGCGCGGTCTTTGCGTGATCGTGAAGCCGGTTTCCGTTTCGAAAATCATGATCGAGGGGCCATGCCTGGCCGGCTTTCCATCGTGGAAGGCTGTTCTCGCGTTGGCCCGTGTCCAGGATAATTTTTGATGGCGAACACACATTCGGCCAAGAAGGCGATCCGTAAAATTGAGCGCCGCGCCGGCGTCAATCGGTCGCGCCGCAGCCAAATGCGCACCTATGTCCGCAAGGTCGAGGAGGCGATCGCCGCAGGCGACCCCGGCGCGGCGGCCAAAGCTCTGCGTGCCGCCCAGCCGTTGGTCATGCGCGCGGCGCAAAAGGGAATCGTGCATACCAAAGCGGCCGCGCGAAAAGTCTCACGGCTAAGCCGGCGGGTTAATGCGCTGAGCAAGTGAGCGATTGGTATCGAACAGACGTTCGAAACTTGACTAACATTTATGAAGATTTTCATTCCGAGGCCTGGCGCAAGCCGGGCCTCATTTGTTCGCCGAACGGTTTAAACCCGCATGCCCCAGATAGCGCGATATCTTGCGGAGCTCGGAGCGCGATTCAGCTATAATAATCAAATGGCCTATGAAGTTGTCTGTGGTGTAGACCACAGAACAGTACAGGTGTTTTGGCATTAAAAACCAAGGCGCGCATTCACGATGTTGCTGCAAGCTTCGCGCTGCACAGTCAATTTCCATGCGAACCAATGGCTTGGCGTTAAAGCCGTGCGAAAGGCTCCCGCCAGGCCAGCTTATACACAGCGGCCACGGTGCACCGCGGAATTTTTTTGCAACCTTGCCCGGCGGGGGAAACCTTTTCCACGCCCTTTTGGCGCGCTCGATGGACATGCCCGAAATCAGGCAGTTACCCGCTCCACCGGAACATGCGCGTTTGCATCTTTGGAAGGGACAGCGTCACGAATTCGTTAATCGGCACTTGCGGATTCGTTAAATGGCGCTTGCGGACCGGCTCGCTCCTGCTAAAGTCTTCTCCTGTCTGAAACGGGCTTGCTCCAGGTTAAAGACGGACCTCGTATTAGTTTTCCGCATAATTCCTGCGTCTGGCGTGTAAAAACGCAGTTGTGGTGCTGTGTAAAATTTAGACAAGCACGGTTCTGCAAGGCGTCGAAAGGACATATACTCTGTCAAGACGCTACACATGATGCTGGTTCGTTGGTCTCGAGAGCGCTTTGTTCGGAATTCGAGGCTTTCTTCTGATGTCGCCTAAACAAGCTCCGCGGGCTCGAATGCGGAGCTAAGGGGGAGTTACGACCGTGATGGTTTTTGTTCCATATCCGCATGTTCAGCTTCCCCACGCGGCCGGATGGGCCCTGGCCGAGCGCCTTCGAAAGGCGTACTGGGCTTCAACGCGGTACGGTCGGCGCGCGCTCGATTAGTTTCGCGGCCGTCCCGTTTTCACGCTCCTCATCACATCTTTGGCGCCGGCGGTTGCACGGCCGCCGTTACCTTGCCTTGAGTCACGATGGAGAAGACCGATGCCGGATTTGCGCAGACTAATTTCCAATCCAACGGACCTTGGCGAAACGGCCTCCTCGCGCGGCGGCGGCGGCGCTGGCAACGGCGAAGCGTGGATGCGAATCCGCCGCCGGCTGCGCGCGGAACTCGGGGAAGAAGTTTTCTCGTCCTGGTTCGGGTGCCTCGAGCTCGATACGCTTTCGGGCCAGGACGTCTATCTCTCGGTACCGACAAAATTTTTGAAGAGCTGGATTCAATCGCACTACGTGGACAAGATTCTTCCGACGTTGACCAGCGAATTTCCCGCGATCAAGCATGTGTCGATCAATGTCCGTTCCTCGACACGGCCAGCTACCGCCTATGCGACCGGCGGCCTCCCCGGTCTCGCCGCGGGCGCCGGCCCGGATTCGAGCCAGGGCCGGAACATAACGTCATTTGCACCCTCCCTGCCGATGGCGCCTTCCGGCGCGACAATGTCATCTTTGAAAAGACCGGCTTTGGCGGAGCCGTGCGAGGCCGAATCGCTCACTGGTTCGCCATTGGACCGGCGCTTAATTTTCTCGAATTTCCTCGTCGGCGGGTCCAATCAGCTCGCCCACTCGGAGGCGCAAAGGATCGCCCGCGCGGGACCGGAGGACCCGCTCTCATACAATCCGCTCTATCTCCATGCCTCGGTCGGATTGGGGAAGACCCATCTTCTCCAAGCAGTCGCGCATGCCGCCACCTCGGCAAAGCGGCGGGTCATCTATCTCACCGCGGAGCGATTCATGTATGGTTTCGTCTCCGCGCTCAAGGCCCAGACAGCGATCGCTTTCAAGGAAAAGCTGCGGGCTATCGATGTCCTCGTGATCGACGACATTCAATTTCTTCAGGGCAAGTCGATCCAGCAGGAGTTCTGTCATACGCTGAATGCCTTGATCGATTCCCGCCGGCAGATCGTGATCGCGGCCGATCGGCCGCCGGGCGATCTCGAAAGTCTCGAAGAAAGAGTCCGGTCGCGTTTGGCCGGCGGGCTTTGCATCGAAATCGGCGGGCTCGACGAGGCGCTGCGGGTCAAGATTCTCGAAGCACGCATAGCCGCCGCCAAGCTGGTGCATCAAACTTTCGAGGTTCCGCCCGCGGTCGTCGCCTATGTCGCGAGCGTCATCCGGACGAATGGCCGCGATCTCGATGGCGCCGTCAACCGGCTGCTCGCCCATGCGGCATTGAATGGCGCGCCGCATTCGATGGAAACCGCCGAGCTCGCCATTCGCGATCTGGTGCGGACCCCGGACCCGAAAAGGGTCAAGATCGAGGACATCCAGAAATTGGTCGCGAGCCATTTCAATGTAAGCCGCAGCGATATTCTGTCCGCGCGGCGAACCGCGAGCGTGGTGCGCCCGCGCCAGATCGCCATGTATCTGTCCAAGCTCTTGACGCCGCGCTCGCTTCCCGAAATTGGCCGGCGGTTCGGCGGCCGCGACCACACGACCGTCCTCCATGCCGTGCGAAAGATCACTGGTCTCGTGACCGCGGACGCAACATTGTCGGAGGAGATCGAGCTTTTGAAGTGTATGCTTTTGGAGTGAGCCTGTCCTGAGGAATTCCATCCTGCCGCGAGACCGGAGTGGCTCTGCCATGGGGCAAGCGGCGATTCGCATTATCGGAATCGATCCTGGCCTGCGGAACATGGGTTGGGGCATCGTCGAGGCTTTGGGCTCGAGGCTCGCCTATGTGGCGAGCGGCATCCTTCATTCCAACGCGCAAATGCCGCTTGCAACACGCCTGCGCGAGCTGCACGAGGGTCTGGCCGGCGTCATTTCCGAATATGCGCCCATGGAAGCGGCGGTCGAGGAAACCTTTGTCAATCGCGACCCGCAATCGGCCCTAAAGCTCGGGCAGGCGCGGGGAATAGCGCTCGTCGTTCCGGCGCTCGCGGGCCTTCCCGTCGCGGAATATGCCGCCAATCTCGTCAAGAAAACCGTGACCGGCACCGGCCATGCCGAAAAAGCGCAGATTGCGATGATGGTGAAAACCTTTCTGCCCGGAAGCGGCGCGCAAGGCGCCGATGCGGCCGACGCTCTCGCCGTGGCGATTACCCATGCGCGGGTCCGGCTTTCGACAAATACAAACTGGGACGAACAGGTCATTTGATAAATGTTGGTTGAGCGCCAACAGTTCGCTATAGCCACGGCTCCCGCGAAGTAAGACATTCAGTCAAAATGATCGGCAAGCTCAAAGGCATCGTCGATTCCCACGGCGAGGATTTCGTGATCCTCGACGTGCAGGGTGTCGGCTACATTGTGCATTGCTCCGGGCGGACGCTGCAAAAGCTGCCGCGGCCCGGCGAGGCGTCGATGCTCGCGATCGAAACGCAAATGCGCGAGGATTCAATAAAACTGTTCGGCTTCATTTCGGAGACCGAACGCGACTGGTTTCGCTTGCTCCAGTCGGTGCAAGGCGTCGGCGCCAAGATGGCTCTCGCGATTCAAACCGTTCTGGACGTTGCCGAGCTTGCTGCCGCGATTGCTTGCCAGGATAAGGCTTCGCTTGCTCGCGCGCCCGGGGTCGGGCCAAAGCTCGCGGCGCGAATCGCCTCGGAATTAAAGGACAAGGCGGCCGCTTCCGGCGCGCCGCCCGCGCGTCTTGCCGGGCTCGATCGCGGAGAGCCCGCCGCCGCGCAAGACGCGCTCTTGGCATTGGTTCATCTCGGCTATGGCCGGCCGCAGGCCGCGGCGGCGGTGGCGGCTTCGGTAGCGGCACTTGGCGAGGGCGCGCCCGTCGCCGAGCTGATCCTCCGCGGCCTCAAGGAACTCGCCCGGTAGTCCGGCAAGCGGTTTGCGTGCGCGTCGCGCACCCGCGATGGTGAGACGGATTGCTTCGAGCGCGCCGATGGAGCGGCGGCGGGCGGTTTCGATGGGTCTTCCGGGCGGGGGAAAATATCGGCGATAAGACCAGAGAAAACTTTCTCTGAAAACCTTTCAGGCTTATATATTTATTGTGAGTTGAACCGCGAGAAAATACCCGTGAGGTATGCCGGCTATGCACGAGCGAAGGCGCGCAGGTCCTCGATCGTCAGCTTCATGCGCTCGGCGAGGCCGGATGCGAGGGCATCTTCGAGGGCAGCGCCTCGGGTGCCGACGCTGAATGCGACCGTTTTAACGTTCGGCGTGGTCACAGCCCGCATTTGCATTCTTTCATAATCCCGGTAAAGATAATGCGCTGCACTTCGCCGCACAACGACGGGTCTGGCACCGCGCGATAAATGATCTGGGACCCCGACGACAGCGCCACACTCGCGAAGATCATTGCAACCGATTCGAGCCGCATGCGGTATCCTATTCAATTTTTCTGTGACGTGACGTGGCCCGATTCGCGGCTACGCGCCAGCCGGATCGAGTTTACGGTAGGGACAGGCGAATAATGCGGGCTAGTGGATCGACTCTAA
>QHBR01000119.1 GCA_003244015.1 Hyphomicrobiales bacterium
TCTATTCCCGCCATTGGAATCAGGCAGGGTTCGACGCGGGCGCGCGGCAGACCGAGCTCACGATCGGGACGATCAACACCGTGATCCTGGTAACCAGCAGTCTTGCGTACAGCGCAGGCGTCGCCTTCATCGAGGCAGGGAATACCCGAAGGTTAATCCAGTGCTGCGCCACCGCCGTGCTGCTCGGGGGCGCCTTTCTGGTTCTCAAATTCGGCATCGAGTGGCGCGACGATTTCAACAAACATCTGTTCCCGGGGCCCGACTTTGCTATCAACGGCCCGCTTGGCGGCGGGGCGCGGATTTTCTTCGTCTTCTACTTCCTCGGCACCGCGGTCCACGGGCTTCATATGATCGTTGGCCTGGTCCTGGTCGGCTGGATCATCCTGCGTGCGCGGCAGGACGAATTTTCTTCCCGCTATTACACGCCGGTTAGCGTGGTCGGCCTCTACTGGAGCTTTGTCGACATGGTTTGGATCGTACTCTATCCGCTGATCTACCTCGTGGGGCGCGGCGTATGAACGAGCGATTGGGTCGCCTGCTTATGGCATGGGCGCTGCTGATGGTTCTACTGGCGATAGAGTTCGGTGCAAGCTTCTTGCCGTCGGACCGGTCCGCCCGGCCGCTCGTTCTGATCCCCGCCGTGCTGATGGTTGGGGTGGTCGGATCGATCTTCATGGAGGTCGGACGGGGCCCCGAAATCATACGTCTTTTCGCCGTCGCCGGTTTGCTCTGGCTGTGCATCCTGCTCGGCTTGGGCAGCTTGGACCCGATGACGCGAATCGTTTATCATGTACAAACTGCGAATCCGAAGTAATGCAGAATGTCGAGCCTAGCGCGAGTTATCTAAGCCCGCATTTCCCAGCTGATGCATTGATTTGCTGCATTATAATCAGAACAATGCGCTTGATCGATCGAGACTAGCATGGCGAACGCTGCGAGTGAACCGAATGGCGAGGTTCTCAGGCACGACCGGGAGATGGCGAAACCGTCCATTGGTCATTTTTCCATGGCCACATGAACGCGCTCGTCCTCACTCGTCGTGATCACCTTGGCGGTTATCTGCATTGACACAGCGTCGTTGAACACGGCGGTGCCGCGCTTGGAAATGCACGAATAATTTCGCGTTCGGATAAAATGCCAATGACGCTGTCTGAATCATCGGCGACCACGACCGCGCCAATGTTCTTCGCGACCAAAACCTCGGCGACTTCAGCCAATGTCCAATGCGGCTGGGTCGAGACGACGTCTCGGCCCTTGGCGGCAATGCGCGCGATGATCATTCTTGCCTCCCTGAAAGGGTCTTGCGATCAACATTCGAACGGTTTTGTTTCGGCTGCCCGCAGGCAGCGGCAAATTATCGTAATCGGATGCACTCGGTCTCAAGCCGGCGCAAGAGCGCCCTTGCGCCAATCTTGCTTGCCGCAAGGCGGTCGGATTCCGCCTGGCCTGAAGCGGCTCGATTCAAAACGGTCCGGCGTCGGCAATATCCTCAGGAAATTGCCGAGATTGTAGGTGAGCGCAGCAGCCTCCACCACCTTGGCGAGAGGCTCGCGCAAGAACGGGAAAGCCGAACGTTCTCTCTACGTGCTCGTAGATCGCGGAGATGCCGGGGTAGGCCTGCGCCTGGAACTGCTTCAGCGCGCGCTTACTTGCCGGTGTCGCCGATCGCCTTCTCGAAAATCGAAGGATTTGAGGTGACGCCCTTCAGGCCGTAGCGCTCGATCAGGTCGCGCAACTCGCCTTGGCGATCAGACTGCGCTTCGGATAGTCCACCCAGGGCGACTGGCCGCATATTTCGAGCTGCTTGAGCGGGTTCATGCTGGCATCTCCCTGGCTTGCGCAACCTGTCGCTTCGCCGCGTCAAATACTTTCTTCCGGGGTGAAGCCGAATTTTTTTAGCAGATCCTTGAGTGGCGCGGAGGCGCCGAAAGTGCGGATACCGATTTTAGCACCAGTCATGCCGACATAGTGGTCACCTTCTCCCGAGACAAGCGCTTCTTCTGGATCCCGGCTTTGTCATTCTTATCTCTGGGTCAAAGCCACCAGACGCCGAACAAGATCGTCAGCACTGTCAGTGGCGCGCCGACCTTAAAATACGCCCAAAACCCGATGGTGACGCCGTGCGCCCTCGCGCGCTGCGCGACGATCAGATTAGCGAACGATCCGACTAGCGTGAAATTGCCGGCAAGCGTTGAGGCCATGGCGACGACGAGCCACGCACGTTGGGGGTCGTGCTAGTTGGCGATGAATGGCTTCAAAGCGAGGACGGCCGGGACATTGCTGACGACATTCGATAGCACGGCGGCGACCGCCGACAGGGTCGGCACAGCTTCGAGATGCGGCCAGGACGCAGCACGGAGGCGTTCGCCGCGCGCCGTATCGATTGCCCCCGGGCGGGGTCCGCCCGGCGAGTCCCAGCGTGCCGTCGATCGTGGTCACCAGACCGACAGCGCCTTGCTTTCGATTTTGCTGAGTGACCAGGAAGATGTTGACGTAGGGACCGAGTGCGCCCCGCATGTTTGCAACCAAGAAGTTCAACCCATAAAGCGGCGCTGGCCGGAAGCCGGATTTCCCGCTGCGTGCGTGATCTTGCTCGGGACGCATTCCGTTGACCTTAGAACCGAGCGATCAGCGCGACGCCACCTATCAGCAATGCCACGCCAACCGCCCGCAACGGACCGAGGGTGTGCACGGGCATGTTGACGAGACCGACCTGGTCGATGGCGACCGACATGATGAGATTGGCGCTGAAGGTCATTGCTGCGAACGGGCCGGCGCCGACCCTGTCGACGAACAGCAGCCCGGGGATCACCGCGACCGCACCTTTGATGCCTCCGAGGCGCGCCACCAGGGCATGGCGGCGAGTCCCTGCGCTGTCGGGGGAACATGGCGGCGACAATGATGAAAACGGCAAAGACGAGGCCGAGCGAGAGCAACGTCGCAAGCCATGGATTGACGAGCGACTGGCGAAGCTGCCCGTTCATCGGCGGCCCCAGCGCTTGCAGCAAGCCCGCGACGATGACGATTGGGTAAAGCCAGATTGCGCTGAGGGACGAACTCATGATGCTTTTTTCCTTCCGATGTGTTGGCGTGTTCCGATCCGAATGGGGTTTTGCAGCAAACTCGCCCGCCTAACATGAGCCGTGGCGGTTCCCGGCGAAGTTCCGTGCGATGTCCGCCGTCCGCCGTTTCAGGCATGAACAGCGTGAACACCGCCAGGGCGAAAGTGGCGGCGCTTCCGAGGATGATGAACGCCGGTGAATAGCCAAGGCGATCGCCGATGAGGCACAAACGAGATAGAGAATCCAATCGTAGCCATCAAGAAATTGAGCCCATCGAGCCCGCGCAGGCTTAGAACGGATGGAGATAGAGCGCGGTCAGGAACACTCGCAGGTACGAGCCTTTCGACGACCTCGTTCACCATCCGCTCGCTCACCATTTCCTCCTGTTCTTGTTGGGACCGAGCTGCGTTCCCAGGATGCCCTTCTCCGGCCACACACCGACGCAGTCGGCGTCGCTGCCGTCGGCGGCCCGCGCGGGCCGATCGTATTCGCCCGATTGGCTGACCAGGATGGTGATGGCGTCATCCGCGCTGGCGCCGGATGCGTCGCGTGCGCGGGCCGTGATCCCGTGCAGGCCATCGCCGAGCCCCGGCACGCCGCAGCTCCACGTCAGGCGTACTTCAGTGGCTGGTTCCATGGCGAGCTCCGGGCCGCCATCGACGCAACCGACCGAGATTACCACGCGCGCGCTCCAGACCCTGGCGCGCATCCAGCAAGCTCCACGAACGAGGCGGGTCGGCGAAGCGGGTGCAGTGATCAGCCGGCAATCCGACGGTGTGGTCAACTGCACGAACGGCCCTGGTTCGTCGCGCGCCTTGAATTTCCAGCTGACGACATCGCCGTCGACGACGGCGATCGAGAAGCCAGGCGGTCCTTCCTCGACCTGCCCTGTCGACCGGGCGTCCGCATAGATGGTTCGCCCGTCGTTGACGAGCTCATTGTAGTGGGTGTGGCCGGTATCCACGAAACGGACCAGATAACGAGCAAAAAGCTCAAGAACCTCCTCGCAGCCGCGCATGAGATCGCCCGGGTAGAGCGGTGCGGGAAGACCAGACATTGCTCACCCCGACCATCCCTCGCGCTCGAGTTCATGGCAGAGCCAGGTCAACCGACCCGCGCCAAGACGAAAGTCCGGACCTCCTGAATCTTCCGGCACGACGTCGAGAAATAGGCATCGTTGGCCAGAGACGGTGACGGCCTTGGGTAGGCGTTTGGTGCCCAGAATCCCCCGGAATCCATCAAGGCGTGTCGGGGCCTGAAGTCGTGGTCGCCCGCCAGCAAGTGCGTCTGGATCTGAAGTCGGTTGAGCGCGGCTGTCGGCCAGCATGTCGATCGATTTTTGCCGCGTTGAGGATCAGGTTGTCGAGCGCCTGGCGCATCTGATCGGCGTCAAAGCGCTCCTACTCCAGGGGCGTTTGAAAGACGATTGTTAGTGATTTCGCGTTGGCCACCTCGGCATGAGGGACTCCGCAGCTCTCGAGGAAAGGCCGGAGTGAGATGTTGGCGAAACGTGGCTCGTCGCGTTCCATTATGTTGAGCAGGCGGCGAAGGACGGGCGTCGAGACGATCCACCTGCTCAAGCACGAGAGGAAGCACCGTCTTCTGCTGTTCAAGGCCTCCCGCTATCGCGGCACAGTTCGCCACAACTCATCGTGCCAGAGAATATCGTGCTCATGCCGCTTCCGCGCCACGCGCCAGAGCTGAACTCAGTCGAAAACATATGGGGCTGTCTGCGGAGCAATTTTCTCTGCCACTGCATCTGGGACAGCTACGAGGCGATCCTCGACGCTTGCTGCAATGCCTGGAACGCCCTCATCGCCAAATCCGAGGTCATCGCCTCAATCTCCTGCTTCGTGCCGGCTTAGATCGTATCCTTGCAGCCGTTCGATATTCCTCGCGCAGCCGCTCCGGCGCATGGGCGAGAAGGTTTTGATGCTTGTGCACCGTGCAGCGCTGGACCGCGACATCGGACCCCGCGTTTTCGAGTTTGACCAGCTTCGCCCATGGTGCCTTTCTCAAATTTTCGCTTCTTCAATGGGATAGCGAAAATTTGGGGATAGCGAAAATTCGAGAGCGGAACCAACGGTCATTCCGCATGTCTGTCGGTATGAGTTACGCTAAATTGCGCGGAGCGCGGCTCTTTTTTTTAGGCAACTGCTGCTTTAACGTGTCCATTCCCTGCCACGGATCGGAGTCGAAGCCATCGAGCCGCCGGCTAGAATTGGCCAGCGTGAAATGATCGGCGCTGCCGATGGCGTCGAGTTCGCCCCAATCCACGGGCATCGATATACCGGCCTCCGGCCGTGCCCGGGTCGAATAGGCGGCGGCCGCGGTCGAGCCCCGGCCATTGCGCAAATAATCGACAAAGATGCGGCCCGCGCGTTCGCGCTTTGCCATGGTCGCGGTCACGCGATCCGGATTGTCGCCGGCCATGGCTTCGGCGACCGCGCGACAATAGTCCTTGGCCTCCTCCCAAGTTGCACGCGGCGCAACCGGCGCGACCACATGCAGGCCTTTGCCGCCCGATGTTTTTACGAAAGTTGCGAGTTTGTCGTGCGCTAAGCGTGCCCGTACCTCCAGCGCTCCGGCAACGAGGTCATTCCAGCCGGTGTTATTCCCAGGATCCAGATCGAAAATCAGGCGGTCCGGCTTATCGAGCGCGTCGGCTTTCGATCCCCACGGATGAATTTCAAGGACGCTCGCCTGAACCAGCGCAATCAGACCGTCTAGATTAGCGATGCCGATAAGCGGCTTGTCCTCTTCCGGGTCGTAGATCTTTAGTACGTTGGGATCCGCGCCTTCCCAATGATGCCTTTGGAAAAAACAGCCATGATCAACGCCGGCGGGACACCGCAGAAGCGCAAGCGGCCGGCCGACTATGTTTGGAGCGATAAAATTCCATATTGAAGTGTAGTAGTCGGCAAGAGCCTGTTTCATGAAGCCTGCGCGCGGCCACAAAAGGCGGTCGGCGTGGGTAAGCCCGACGGTTGATTTTCGTGGCTGTTTCGCCCGCGGTTCGCGCTCCGCGGCCGCAGGCTCCCGCACAATCTCAGACGCGGTCTTGTCTTCGCGCAACCCCTTGCATGCTGCCTGGCGCAATATATTGGCCGCGGTCCGGCCGCGGAATTCCACCTCTGCGACGAGCGACGGCGCGACCCACCGGACATTGCGCTTGGCTTCGGCGGGTAGGGGCCCCTCGGCCGCGGACATGTCGATCCTAATCTTTTCAAGCCCGGCAAAAAGATCCCTTGCCGTTTGCAAATTGTAGCCGGTACCCGCGCGGCCAGCATGGAGGAGTCTTCCATTTTCATAATAGCCAAGGGCGAGCGAACCGATTGCTTTTGGCGTGCTCGATGAAGGGACGTAGCCGATCACTACGAATTCCTGCCTGTTGGCGCATTTTGCCTAAGGTTTATCCGTTTGCTTCGAAACAATTCCTTCGCCACCAAGCCTGCAGACATGTTGCAAAAGCTCATCCCCCCTGCTGGCAAAATGCGCGCTGTAGCGCAACGGTCCGCCGGGCGCACCCGCCGAGACCACCCGCTCCAGAATTTCTTTTCGCTGGAACAATGGCAAAGGTTTCACATCATGGCCGCTGAGGTGAAGCAGATCGAAAAGATAAAAGGTGATCGCACCGTTGCGTCCCGCCTTGATGGCTTCCTGAAGCGCCGCGAAATCGGCGATCCCGCCGCCATCTTCAACGACCGCCTCGCCGTCGAAGATCGCGCTCTTGATCGGCAATTCGGCGACCGCGCTTGCCAAGGACGGAAATTTTGCGGTCCAATCAAGACCACGACGTGTCCTGATGACCGCTCGGCCTTTCCAGCACGGCCTGCAGGCGGTAGCCATCGAATTTTACCTCATGGACAAAACTCCTTCCAGCGGGTGGCATGGCGGTCGCGGCCGCCAGACATGGCGCTACAAAGCCGCTGATCCTGGCGGTGCGCGCGGCCTTCGGAAATTGAATCCTGAGCGGCTTCTTGGTGGTTTTGCCCGCGGCCTCTTGGCGCGAGACAGTGGCCTTGCCAGAGGCCAGAGGCTCACGCGCGCGCTGCCGCGGCGTGAATGTATCAGTTGATTTTACCGGCTGGCCGCGCGTCCATCTGCGAACCGAAGGATTATCGGCGATTTTCTCGATTGGCTTGCCGCTGAGGACCGAATCCCGCTTTTCCTCCAAAATATCGGGTTCGCTCTTGGCACGCGCGGCATCGTCGGCGGCCTTGATCAGCAGCCAATTGTCGGCGCGCCCTCCTGGCTTCGGGCGCATTTGGACGAGAGCCCAATCGCCGCCGAGTTTCTCCCCGCGAAGCGAGAATGTGAGATGGCCCTTGGCATAACCTTTGCGGGGATCGGTTAACGGAATCCAGCGGCCGCGATCCCATACGATCACTGATCCGGCGCCATATTCACCTTGCGGAATCACCCCTTCGAAACCGGCGTACTCGAGCGGGTGATCTTCGACATGGACAGCGAGGCGTTTGTCGCCGGGACACAGGCTCGGCCCTTTGGTAACCGCCCAACTTTTCAAGACTCCGTCAAGTTCGAGACGAAAATCATAATGCAGCCTGCGGGCGGCATGCTTTTGGACCACGAACCGCAGACTTTCCGGCTTGGCTGTCTTGCGCGCGGCTGTGCCGCCAGAGGGTTCGATGGTCCTCGAAAAATCACGCTTGAGCCGGTAGGATTCGAGTGCCTTTGACGCCAGCATCAGCTAGCCTTTTTGATGCGGCCCTTGCTCGGGGCGCCTTTGGATCGGCTGGCCCGGGCGGCGGCGCGGTGGCCAGCCTTCGGATTTATCGGGTTGCTTGCTTTTCTCCGGCCCAAGGCTTACGCCGCAATGCGTCCATCAGGCTGATCACATTGCCAGGTCGCGGCGCGTGCGGGACCTGCGCTGGCTTCCCCGTTCTCTTTGAACGAATGAGATCGACGACCGCTTCCTGATACTGATCTTTGAAATTTGCCGGATTGAAGCTGGCTTTTTTCGTATCGATAATATGGGACGCGAGATCGAGCAATTCCTTACCGATCGCGAGGTCCGGAATATCGTCGAAATACGCGCTGTCGCTGCGCACCTCATAATTATGATGCAAGGTCGTGCCGATAATTCCTTTCGCTCTCGGTTCGAGCAGAATCAACCGCTCGCGCCCATGCAGCGCGACACGGGCAATACCTGCGACGCCGCGCTGACGCATGGCTTCATGAATGACCGCGAAAGCCTCCTGTCCAACCTTGTCTTCTGGTGCAATAAAGTAGCTGTGATCGAAATAAACCGCGTCCACCTCCGATCGTGCCACGAAACTTTCTATGTTGATGGTATGGCTGCTTTCGATGTCGATCGCGGCGAGTTCCTCGTCGCTAACGGTGACATAGGCGCCTTTACCAACCTCGTAGCCTTTGACCCGGTCTTCGCGGTCGACGATGGCCCCCGTTTCAGTATCTATATATTGTTGTTTGAGCCGATGCCCGGTCGCACTATTCAGAAGGCGGAAAGAAACTTTTTCCTTGTCACTGGTCGCGGCAGGACACGTGACAAGCGACAGCTTGAGGTAACCTTTCCAATTTGCCCGTGGTGGCATGACTTGCCTCTAAACGCAACGCGAGAAACCAACGCCGGGTAACGCAGACAGGGCTCTGTTGGTTCCAATGGGCTATTTCCGGAACTCGACGGGCAGGCGAGCGTTTGTGAGTTCATCATCCTCAAACGACACCGTAAGTGGCACATAAAGGATTTTGGTTTTGGAAAAGTTTGAAGCCGACCAAGCGGACCAGGTTCCGCGACCTCCCGCGCCCCAGCCTGGCATTCCGCCGGTCGAGATACCGCCGCTGCCGCCACAACCCGATATTCCCGTTCCCGATCCGGCGCCGCCGCCGATCGAAAATCCGGGCGACGTACCGCTTCCGCCGATAACGGATCCAGATGTGGTCGAGCCAGGCGAACCAAACCCCGCGCACAGGCCGATGCGTTTCGCGGCGCGAAGAGAGATTTGGAAAGACTCGCGATTGATGTTCAGCAACGGCGAGCGACAACAGTGCTGCTGCCGGTTCCGTGGATACCAAGATTAGGGATCCCACGGACAGTGTGGAAGCCGCCCTCACCGTCTTTTGTCGTCTCCAGCAGCTTGTTCAACGTCGCGACCACTTGATGATTGTCCATTCGATTTCTCCTGTCTACGGGCTTTGAGGCAGTTCATGCCACGGGATTTGGCCGGTTAAATAGCGACCGGCATAAAAGGTTCCAAGTGAGGTTTGCTCTCTCGGCCGTTGCGGTTACCGCTTAGTATGCGAAGTATGCGAAGCTTCCCCACCGCATTGTCGTTGGCGAAATTGCCGCCCGACGATTGACCGCCCTTGCGGGCCGCCTCCGAGGCGAGCTCATGATCTCGTGAGATGCTTCGCTTCTCATCGGGAACCCTCTGCCCCGCTTGCGGCCAGCCTCCCTCGCGTGGTCGTGATCCTTGGAAAAGCTGCGCTTCTCGTCGGGCACGAGTTCTCTGCCTTTGCGGGCAATATCCCGCTGCCTGTCTTCGTCCATTGAAGCAAAGCCACGATTCGGCATGTTGTGCTTGCTAGCCATCATCAGTCTCCATCGTTGGATAATCCGCCACTAATCCGCCACTACGAGATCGTTCCGAACTCTCACACTAATTTGAAGATAGACGGCCGCGCCTGGCGTAGTTTTTCGAGTCGCGAGAAAAAAGTCACGCCACAGCGTTGCTCTCTCTTGAGACGCGACTCAGTCGATGACCTGCACCACGACGCGTGTGCCGGGGTCGACTATGACCGTCCGATCGTGCACTATCGCGTAACGGTAGTATCCGCGCACGCCGAATTCGGGCGTAACATCATAGTACTCGGCGGGTCCTGGCAACATGTCGCCAACGGCGACGGTCCGATCGTAGTGATTGGACACGTAACGTTGATGGATCACGTATTCACGGAAACGCGGCCACTGATCGACGCTCAGCAATCCGGCACTTCCACCGACGACTCCGCCTACCCCGCCTCCAATCGCGGCACCTGCGGGACCACCAGCTTCGGCTACACGCTCGGCACCTTCGATTGCGCCGCGCGGCGCGCCCTGTGCATATCTGGCGCTCGGGAACGCGACCGCCAACGCCAAAGCGCTGAGTATTAGTCCGAGTTTGCGCATTGCTTTCTCCTCGCTTCCTTTGGTCTGCGAACCAACGCCTCTTGCACGCTTTGGTTCAGTTTCTCGATCGCCGTAAGTGCTCCCAGGGCATCGATGCGGGATCAGTCACGAAAAATTTGTTCCCGTTTCGCCTTGAATTGGAAGGCGAGCACGTAGCGCCCGATACCGCCGATATATTGAAAGCTCCTGAATGATTCTGCCCATCATCAACCCGGCAAATTGGGCTATCAGGAACCCACTGAAAGCAAACAACTTCGTCCAGAACGATACGACATCCCAGATTTCAGAAATGGACGCCTCCCTTTGTTCTTGTCGTACGCCCCTCACTTTTTGGTGACCGATGATTTCGTCGACACCGGCGTCGGTGAAATCACCCGATCTCTCCTTGATTTTGCCTTGTAATTGCTTCGAGTTACCTTCGATGGGAGTCCAATCCACTGCAGCGTCCTTTCGCTAAGCGGGCGGCAAAGTTTGACTCCGGCCTGCATCACTAATGTCGATAGCTATCGATGAGTTCCAACATCGCCTTTGCCAAACGAACGGCCGATGAGCTGCATCTTCTTAACCGACCTGATCACGCTCCAACTTGGCGAGACCTCCTATAAGCGTAAGCACATCACGACACCCCCCGGCTAAGAATGTGCGCTGCGTTGGTCGAGGCGACCATGGAACCGCTCCGCCCCAACGGCATTAACTGCCTGAATAACGTGGCACAGATGAACTCTGCCGCGGTTTCATGGAAAGGAACTTGCTATGGATTGGAATCGCATCGAAGGAAACTGGAAGCAATTAAAGGGCAAGGTTAAGGAGCAATGGGGTCATCTCACCGATGACGATCTCGATAAGGTCGCCGGCAAGCGCGAACAGCTCGAAGGCAAGATCCAGGAACGCTACGGTATTGATAAGGTGTTGCGCGCAAGCACGTCGACGATTGGATCGATAAGCAGTGATCGAGTTTCTGCGTATCTAGATTTTCGCATAGCTGAGGGCCGCATCGCCTCGATTCGATGCGTCCCTCCGGTCGTACGCACATTAATGAAAGGGTGCTTGGGAGGATGCGATGCCCCGTGGCGATAAATCGAAATACACCGATAAGCAGAGTCGCAAAGCCGATTATCGCTGAAACTTATGAATCGTAGCGGAACGCAGGGCGTGGGTAACGGTAAACAAGGAAAGCGGGGGCGGAAAGCAAAGCGGCTCCGGCCGCGGGCAATTGGAATCCCGCGCTTCATCGCGAAAGGGTGGCCAACTTGGTGGCCGAGCGTCAGCGAGCCGTTCAGCGGCCGAGCGTTCAGCTTTGGCCAAGAAAGCCGCAGCAGCACCGCGTAAACACCGCGCTTCGTCATGAACGGAAAGACAGCTTGTTCGCGTTCATCCGCCAAACCGTTCTACGTGCATGGAACTTTCCTTTCGCGCCGCGGTTAGGCCGCAGGAAACAGTGAAGGAGATAATGAAATGCTTTCCACCATTCTGGTTGTTCTGCTCATTCTGCTGCTCATTGGAGCGTTGCCGACTTGGCCATACAGTGCAAGTTGGGGCTATGCGCCAGGCGGGTTGCTTGGCACGGTCCTTGTGGTCGATTTGGTTCTTGCGCTAATGGGAAGAATATAGGACGCGTAGGAAGGTCGAAGGCCGCGCAACGTGAAGTCGCGGCCATCCGCCATGCGCGAAAGAAGCCAGTCGCGGTGCGGGCAGCAACAGCCTCGGTCTGTGGCCATGCATCGGGCCGGCGGCCGCGCTGCCCGTCGCGCGAAAGCGCTGCGACCACTTCACAACGCTCGCCACGCTCACCTGCAAAACCGCCGCGACAGATCGAACGCTCTCGCCCGCGCCAACACGGGCAACAGCCCGCTCCCGCACATCCAATGAATAGGGTCTCGCCATCGCTGGCGACCTCCGGCCGACAGCTTGAATCAGATTTTCACGCAGATAGGAATCCCCCATCGATTCAAACCAAGATTATCCTGCTCTAGTGCGTTCGATAGCCGCAGCGGCCGGCGTCGCGACAAACGGGTATTCCCAGCTTTGGCCGAATCAACCTCTCAAGAATATACGGCGCGGCGACCTCATGTGCCAAGCGCATGAATCGGTCGTGGTGTTCCTGCGCCCGGCTGGCGGAACCCAGTATGCCGTCCTCAAACCTTCGATCAAGGTTCTAGACGCGAACGGCGCGGAAGTGTCTTACGAAACCGCCGGGCCGGTGAAGCTCGAGATTCTCGGCCGTCAGCACAACAAGCCTTTCAACATCGCGATAAACAAATGGTGAGACCTTCTCTTCCCGAAGGACCGTCCTGCGGTGTTCGAATTTCCGCGAGGTGTGGGCTCAAGTTTCAAGTACCGCATGATTTGAGGATGATGCCGTTCGCGGATTTTGTCCGGACGAAAGGCTTTGGGTAGGCCTCGTTGTGCTCTATGTAGGCGTAGATGGCGCGTTCGAGTTCGTTCATGTTTTTAAAAACGCCGCGGCGAATACGCTCGGCGGCGATGGCGCCAAACCAGCGTTCGACAAGAGTAAGCCACGATGACGATGTAGGAATAAAGTGGAGGTGAAAGCGCGGGTGTTTGGCGAGCCAGTCTTTGACTTCCTGTTTTTTGTGGGTCGCGCAGTTGCCGGCGACGCCGTGAATGTTGAGATGTTTGGGGGTGGCGCGGTCGCGGCCTTGAGGAACTTTAGAAACTCCTGATGCCGATGCTGTGGCATGCATTGGCCAATGACCTCGCCCTTCAGCACATCAAGCGCCGCAAACAACGTGGTTGTGCCGTTGCGCTTGTAATCACGGGTCATCGTTCCGGCGCGGCCTTTCTTCATCGGCAAGCCGGGCTTGCGTGCGATCAAGCGCCTGAATCTGGCTTTTCTCGTCGATGCAAAACACGAGAGCATGATCGGGCGGGTTCATATAAAGCTCCACAACATCGTCAAGCTTCTCGATAAAATGGGGATCGTTGGACAGCTTGAATGTCTTGACCAAATGCGGTTTCCAGCCATTGGCCTGCCAAATGCGTTGCACCGATGCTTTGCTGATGCCGCAGATTTTGGCCATGCGGCGGCAGCGTTACGATAAGCTCTTGAATTCCTTGGCGACAACGAAGGGTGGTGTTCGGCGACGCGGGCCGCATCCAACCCGCGGCCTTGCGGCCCGCCGGCTGCTGGGCTCCGGGCCAAGAGATGCTCGCGATCGAACAAACGAGCGGGCGTCAGCGCATCGGCATTCACGGCGCGATCGATCTTTAAGACCGGCCAAACCCGGATGATCGAGG
>QHBR01000289.1 GCA_003244015.1 Hyphomicrobiales bacterium
AAGTTAGAGTCGATCCACTAGAATAGGGAGTGTGCTGCCGACTTAATCTTTGGAGGAAAGCCGCCAATGAACCCTCCGCCGAATGCTCTCACTAGCGCCGGTCTCGCGGTAGACCAGAGGCCGGCGGCGGTTGCCGAGACCGGAAGGAGCCTTGCAGACTGCACGCAGTGCTGGTGCGCGATGTCGTCTCCTCTTCCCACTGGCTGGCGGAGGCAGTCTATCGAAACTTCGAGATTCTGGCCGCCTTGTTCGGACTGGTGTTCGGGCTTCCGCTGCTGCTGATCATGACTGCCGTGGTTCGATGCGACTCACCCGGGCCCGTGTTTTTTTTGCACCAGCGCCCGGGACGCTCAAGGATCATGCGCGGCCGCGATCTCAAAGGCCGAGCGGATTTGCACCCGCCGCCGGGCGGGTTCGACGCGGATAGTTTGTATTACGTGCCAAGCTACTTCACGCTGGTGAAGTTCCGCACGATGTACAGTAATGCGCGGACCCTATTTCCCCAGTTTTATGCTTACAATTATACGCCGGATGAGTTCCGCCGGCATTATCCCACGATCCAGCACGATCCTCGGGTCACTCGGGTCGGACGGATTCTGCGCAAGCTCTCCCTGGACGAACTGCCGAACTTGTGGTCGGTGCTGGCCGGCGAATTTGCGGCTGGTCGGGCCGCGTCCGGAGGCTCCCGAGGTCTTGCGATATTACACCCCGGAAGAAATGTACAAGTTCGCCTGCAAGCCCGGGATCACCGGCCTCGCGCAGATAAACGGCCGCGGGTTGCTGAATTGGGGCGAGACCCTAGGCTGGGACCTGCAATATGTCCGCACGCGGAGCGTCGGGCTCGACCTGAAATTATTTTGATGACCTTGAAGCGCGTTATTACGCGGCACGGCGCATTCTGAGAGCACCTTGAGCATTGATGTGCCAACCATGACCCCGAGCTTAAACTTCCTCGTGCTGGCGCTTGTCGTCGTTGTGCTTCCGGTGGCGGTGTTGCGCTTTTCGGGGTTGAAGGGGCCGGTGCCGCTGGTCGTTGTTCAGATCATGGTGGGCATCGCTCTGGGGCCATCGGTGTTCGGCCGGGTGGCCCCCGGATTGTTTCAGATGTTCGTCAATCCTGCATCGTTGGCGTCCCTTTCCGGTATCGGCTCGATCGCGGTTCTGATTTTCGGCCTGATTACCGGCCTGCATCTGGGACCCGGCATATTGCGCGACAACGGGCGCATGTTCTCGGTCGTGGCCGCTGCGAATGTTATGGTTCCGACCGCAATGGGCTGTCTGGCCGGGCTCTGGATCCTCGCTCGCCATCCCGAGGAGCTCCCGCCGGGTATCAGTTCCGCTGAGTTCGCGGTGGCGGTCGGGATCTGTACTGGCATGACGGCACTTCCTGTCCTCGGGGCGGTCCTGCGCGAAAAGGGTTTGCTGGGCAGCCGTATCGGCCATCTCGCGCTTGGGATCGCCGGGATCAACGATGCGGCCCTTTGGATACTTCTGAGCGTCCTCTTGACGGCCAAGGCGGGGCAGGTCGCCGGTGGACTTGTTGGACTCGCCACCCTCCTGTTGGTCCCGCTCTATCTGGTCTTCATGGTACGGGTCGCGCGGCCGCTGCTCGGCAGCATGGTGGTTGCACGGATGCGGGACGAAATGGTCGGCGAGCGCGCCCTGGCTGTCGTGGGCGCCGTGACCATCGCCTCCGCCCTGGCCACGGAGGCAATGGGTTTGCATTACATTATCGGCGCCTTCGTAACCGGCGCCGTGATGCCGGTGAATTTGCGCAAGCCGATCCTTGATCGGCTGCAGGCGCTGACGGTGGTGCTGTTGATGCCCTTCTTCTTTGCATTGACCGGACTGCGAACGTTGATCGACCCAGGCTCGCCGGCATTCCTGGAAGTCTTTCTCATTGCAACGGCGGTCGCTGTGGTCGGCATCGTTGGCGGAACCGCGGTGGCCGCCCGCCTCGCCGGTGCGTCATGGCCTTTCGCCTTGGGGCTCGGAGCCATGCTGCAGACCAAAGGCCTGATGGAAGTGATCGTGCTGACGGTCCTCTTGGATGCCGGAATCATTTCAGCCAACGTCTTCGCGGCGCTGGTCCTGATGGCGCGGTCGTCAGCACGGCGCTCGCCATGCCCCTTGCCAGGCTAATGCTGGCCCGCGAGGCCGTCGCGGACCAGCAGATCTGAGTCGTTATTAATCCGTCCATAAGTATTTTCTCAATTTTTGTTGACGGCGCAGAGCCCATGCGATTCATTGAGCGCGTGGGAAATAACGATGCCCGCTCACTCGATCACAAGATGCTGGAGGCTCTGCGCATCCGCACTCCTGAGTTCGTCGAAGGGCGGTGCGTTCAGGCGGGCGAAAGAGGGAAGAGCGCCCGGCGCGATGATCGGAGCGGAGGTGCGCTGCGTCCCAAGATAGATGCCGGGTTTCTCCTTGCTCGATGTGGGTCGTCCAGCCTGGTTGCTGCTGTTCTAGGGAGAAAGAGGTGGCTGGCCAGGTAAGCCCGCTCGCAGGCAAAACAATCGAGCCATCGATGCTGGTCAATGTGCCGCGACTGGTGACAGCGTATTTCACCGGCAAACCGGACCCGGCGGTCCCGTCGCAACGCGTTGCGTTCGGCACGTCTGGTCATCGTGGATCCGCCCTCGACAACGCCTTCAATGAGGCACATATCCTGGCAATCAGCCAAGCGATCTGTCATCACCGGAGCCGAAGCCGCATTACCGGCCCGCTGTTCGTCGGAATCGACACGCATGCGCTGTCCGAATCCGCCTTGGCAAGTGCGCTCGAGGTATTTGCCGCCAATGACGCCATTACGATGATCGACGAGCGCAATGGATACACGCCGACGCCCGTCGTTTCGCACGCGATCCTGACCTACAACAAGGATCGCAAGAGCGGTCTCGCCGACGGGATCATCATCACCCCTTCCCATAATCCACCCGAGGACGGCGGCTTCAAGTACAACCCGCCGAATGGTGGACCGGCCGATACCAACGTAACATCGTGGATCGAGCGCACCGCAAATGCGCTTCTCGACAGAGACCTCAAGGGCTTGCGGCGAATCTCACACGACCGCGCCCGCAAATCTCCCAACGTCCACCGCCACGATTACATTGGCTCGTATGTCGCCGACCTCGCGAGCGTCGTCGACATGGAGGCGATCCGCTCGTCCGGCGTGAAGATCGGGATCGATCCGCTGGGCGGCGCGAGCGTCCATTTTTGGCAACCAGTCATCGAACGTTATGGCATCGCGGCAACGATCGTCAGCGACGCGATCGACCCGGCCTTTCGATTCATGCCGGTCGACTGGGATGGAAGAGTCCGGATGGATTGCTCGTCGCCCTATGCCTTGGCGCGGCTGATCGGCATGCGCGACAAATTCGACGTTGCCTTCGCCAACGACACCGATGCCGACCGGCACGGAATCGTGGCCCGGTCGAGCGGCCTGATGAATCCCAATCATTACCTCGCGGCCGCGATTTCGTATCTGTACGAGAATCGTCCCGGCTGGAGCAGCAGCTGCTCCATCGGCAAGACCGTCGTCAGCAGCGGTATCATCGACCGCGTCGCCGCAAAGCTCGGACGCAAGCTTGTCGAAGTGCCCGTTGGGTTCAAATGGTTCGTCAATGGCCTAATCGGCGGCTCGCTCGGCTTCGCCGGCGAGGAGAGCGCCGGAGCGTCGTTCCTCAGGCGGGACGGATCGGTCTGGACGACAGACAAGGACGGGATAATTCTCGGTTTGCTTGCCGCCGAAATGACCGCACAAACCAAGCGGGACCCAAGCGAAGCATACGATCGCCTCACGGCCGAGTTGGGCGCCCCCTTCTACGAGAGGATCGACGCGCCCGCGACACCCGAACAGAAAGAGCTGCTGGCGACGCTCTCGCCCAATCAGATCGGCATGACGGAACTTGCCGGCGAGCCAATCCACGCGAAGCTTACCGCCGCTCCGGGGAACGGTCTTCCGTTCGGTGGAATTAAGGTGATTGCCGAAAACGGATGGTTTGCCGCGCGGCCGTCCGGCACGGAAGATGTTTACAAGATTTATGCCGAGAGTTTCCGCAGTGAAGGTCACCTGCGGCAGATCCAGCAAGAAGCCCAGAACTCCATAGCTTGCGTGTTCGAAAACGCAACACCGCAATCTCTCAAATGAGGGGTTGAACCTTTGAAACTCTTGCTCCGTGAGACTACCGGCCACGCGGCTCACATTGCAAGCTTCGACCCCCGGGGGGCTACCCGTTTCTCCGACTCCCCTAGAATCACGCGGGCCTGACGGCCTCGCTCAGCATGCTCATGCGAGGCCGTACATAGGACGGCACCCGGCCGTATTGCATAGAGCGCTTATGAAAAAACCCTTGCTCCCCGGCCCCGGCCTTAGCTGCCGGGCGCGCCTTTGCCTTTTCACGCGAAGGTCAAAGACGGCCAGGATATCGTCATATCCCGCTCGAAAAAAAATTAGCGCCAATTCATATCTGTCCGTCGCAGTCCAACGGCGGGCGTGGGGAAAGCGCCTTGCGATTGGATGGAGCATCAGCCGCGCCTGTGGCAATAACGCCGGATGAGAGCATTGGTTGAGCTGTCGTGGACGGGACTTGGTTCGCCGCCGGATTGCAACTCCTCGGTGATGCGCGTCGCCAATATCTTGCCGAGTTCCACGCCCCACTGGTCAAAACTGTCGATCGCCCACACCGTGCCTTGGGTAAATACGCTATGCTCATAAAGAGCCACGAGGCTGCCGAGGCTTTGAGGGGTGAGCGCATCCGCCAAAATGATATTGGTTGGCCGGTTTCCCTCCATCACCCGGAACGGTATCTGGAAAGCGGAAGCTCCCTCTGCCGCAAGTTCGTCGGCCGTCCTGCCGAATGCCAATCCCTCGGCCTGCGCGAAGAGATTGGCCATCAGGAGATTGTGATGTTCCCGATATTGGCTGAGCGGCCGGCAGAAGCCGATGAGATCGCAGGGAACGAGTTTGGTACCCTGATGGATCAGCTGGTAGAAAGAATGCTGAGCATCGGTGCCAGGCTCGCCCCAGATCACCGGGCCGGTTTGATAGTCCACAGTCCGGCCTTCGAGATCCACATGTTTGCCGTTGCTCTCCATTTGCAGCTGCTGCAAATAGGCTGGAAAGCGTGCGAGGGCTGCCGAATAGGGCATGATTCCCACCGTCTGCGCCTCAAAAAAATTATTATACCAAACGGAAAGCAATCCGAGCAGGATCGGCAGGTTCATGGCAAGCGGCGCGGTACGGAAATGCTCATCCATCGCGTGAAAGCCCGAGAGCATGGCGCCGAAGTTTTCAGGGCCGATGGCGAGAATGATCGATAGTCCGATCGCGGAATCCATCGAATAGCGGCCCCCGACCCAGTCCCAGAAGCCGAACATATGGGCTGTCTCGATCCCGAACTCCTTTACCTCCCGAGCATTGGTCGAGACCGCGACGAAATGTTTGGCCACCGCGGCGTCGCTGCCGAGCGCCTGCACGATCCAATTCCGCGCGGTGGCGGCATTGCACATCGTCTCCAGCGTCGTGAATGTCTTGGATCTTTGAGTAGTCGAGATAAAGGCCAGCCCCTTCCGCCACAAACCGTTCGCCACGGCCAGGGTCCTTCGCGAACAACTCCCGCGGATGCAGCGACTTGATCTTATCGTAGTGGGCCCTCAGGGCCTGCCAAGCTGACGTTGCTGCCGGTTTGATATGGGTCATGGCTTAGTTCCGACGGTGTTTAGGCCAAAGCCTGGCGCTTTGTTCCAATGAAGTCCAGCAAATCCTGCCGAGAATCGTCGAATGACATTGCCCCTTGCGTCTGAAGCTGGCTCGCCAGTGCCGCGACATCAATCCCTGCTATGCTACATGCCGCTATCGTCGCGTCGCCGTCGCGTGACAAGGTCCGTTCGACCCGGGCATCCGCATCAAAGGTCATAAGCGTTTCTTCTGGCTATTTATGCCTTCTCGGGCGCAATTCTCTCAGCGTGTTCTGCGCCCTGTCGCTGCTCAGCCTGAGCGGGCAAATCTTCCGCTTCGTCTACGGCGGACATGTTGCATCCGCCGCATTCATCGTTATCTTGCATCGTTATCTTGGGTGTTCTTCTGGGTTTCATCGCATGGGCAGCGGAATGGCGCGAAAGATTGCGGGCGGACTTGGCAAACAAGCCGCTTTCGCCCTAGCGCTGGGCTGCCTCTTATTGCCGGTCACGTCGGCTCCCCGCGCGGAAGACGCCACCGCGCCTCCGGTCGCGCCGCCGATGAGCCCGCCATGCGACGTGCCGGCGATGGACATCGCCGCCCCGGCCACGCTACCCAACGTGACCCAAGCCCTGCAAAAGGGCGAGAAAGTGCGAATTCTTGCGATCGGCTCATCCTCGACGCTCGGGTACGGGGCCTCGTCGAAGGACATGAGCTATCCCTCGCAGCTCGAATCGATCCTCGAACATGCCCTCAAGGGCGCCGATGTCGTGATCCTCAATCGCGGCGTCTCCGGCGAAATGGCGGAGGACACGGCCGAGCGAATCCGAAGCGAGGTCGCGCTCAGGAATCCGGACCTTGTTCTCTGGCAATTGGGAACCAATGACGCGCTCGCCCGGATCCCGCCGCAAGATTTCGAGGACACCGTGCGTTCGACGATCCGCTGGCTGAAGGAGAACCGGATCGACGCCGTGCTCGTCGGGGTGCAATATACCGTGCGCCTCGCCCGGGACGCGAATTATGTCGCGATACGCGACAGCCTGCAGAAAATCGCGGCCGAGGAAAATATTCTTTACGTCCGCCGCTACGATGCGATGCGGTTCATCGCCCAGACCAGGGCCAATTTGCAATTGATGGCGGGCGATAATTTCCATCTCAACGATCTTGGCTATCGGTGCATGGCGGAACACATTGCGCACGCCATGATCGTCAGTCTTTTCGTCAAGCGCATGCGGCCCGCCCACAACTGACTTGATTTCGCTTAACTTACTTCGAACCATGTCGCCAAGCCGGCCGTCTGGCGCCCCGCCATCAGACATTCGATTACCCATTTGCCCGGATTATCGGCGACGAAGGCGACATGTTTGGTCTTGCCTTCGGGAACGAGGACGGCATCGCGCCAATAGGGCTCCCAGCCATCGTCGAGATCGTGCAGGAGCCGCATCGCGTGCCCATGCACATGCATCTGCTGAACGAAGGCCGTATGGTTCACAAAACCGAGCGTGACTGGGGTCCCGTGCTTGACCGAAAACAACGGCGCCGGTCCAAATCCTGGCACGGTCTTTCCATTCAGCTTCCAATATAAGGGGCGATCTTGCGCCGCCGCTGGGATCGACCCGGTCCCCATGCTGGCGATGGCCTCGATCAAAATATCGGCTTTACGCGACGCCTGTAGCTTGATCTCGCTGGGCAGTAGCGGATTTTGCGGCAGCGAGGCGACCGGCGGCAACGGAGCGCGCCTTTCTCCCGCGGTCTTGAAGGCGAGAAGAACACGGTCTGGCTCATTGTCTCCAAGCAGCGTCACGTTCGCATCCGCTCCAGCGTCCGCGGGAAGATCGAGCATGATGTCGAAACGCGCGCCGGGTCCAAGCGGAATCGTCCGCCGGACGGGCTCGAAGGCTTCGCACGGCTGACCATCGACAGCGAGGATCAAGGGTCTGACCCCGTTGAAAGCGATCAACATCAGCCGCGAATCGACGGCGCTCAGGATGCGCAGCCGCACGCGCGATGAAGGCGGCAGGGTTTCCTCGACCGGAACAGCGCGCGAGTTGAGGGTGACGAGCGGCCCAATGCGGCCCGCCCCCGCGGCGTCCGTGGCGGCGTTGAAACCGGCGAGCTGGCCATTGCCGTCGAGCTTCCAATCGGCGAGAACGACAAGCATGTCGCGGTCGGCCGCGGGCGGATCTGGCTCGTCGACGATCATGACGCCGTAAAGCCCGCGATCGCGCTGCTCGCCGATGAACGGCAAGGTTTGCGGATGATACCAATAAAGCCCGCTGTCGGGAGGAGTAAAACGATAATCGAAAGAGCCGCCTGGCGGGACCGGCTCTTGCGTCAGGCCGGCGACGCCGTCCATCGCATTGATTATCCGCACGCCGTGCCAGTTGAGGCTTGCCGGCTGGGCGAGCTTGTTGACAAGCCTTACTTTAACCTCCTCGCCTTTTTTGAAGCGCAGGAGCGGCCCGGGCACCTCTCCATTATAGCTCCAGACGGCGGTTGGAGAGGCAGGCTCGGGCAGAAGGCTCAAATTGTCCTCCCGCGCTTCAAGGACACGGAAACCATCCTGCGGGGAGGGCGGCTCCGCCCGCGCGGGCAGCGCCAAAACGCTGGCCAGCGTATGCCCGAGAAATAGACGGCGGCTGATTTTTCCGCGTGGCATCGAAATCCTGCGGGTTATAAACGGGCTCGATGGCGGCCAAGGTGAAAGCCGCGAGGCGAGATGTGATTTTAGATCCAGCGCCGGACTTTGGCTTTGTAGCGCAAATATTTGGCGCCAAATTTTTGTTCGAGATAGGTTTCCTCAATAACCCCCCTTTGCAGAACGATTGCGAGCGGCGCGCAAAGAGCCAGAAACCAGACCGAATCGAGAAGGAAGGCGGCGCCGAGGCAGAGCAGGACCATGCCGAGATAGATTGGATTGCGGGAAAATTGGAAGACGCCGGAGGTCACGATTTCCGTCGTTGGTTTGCGGACATCGACCGCCGTTTTCGCCCGGACCATCTC
>QHBR01000335.1 GCA_003244015.1 Hyphomicrobiales bacterium
TCCCAAAGGAGCCTGTCATGCGGGCCATCCTAGGTGCTTGCGCTTTGTATTGCGGCATTTTCTCTATGCCGGAAGCCGATGCATCCGTGCTGATCGATATCGATCTCAGCTCGCAGACCATGCATGTGCGCTCGGAGAGCGGCAGCTATGACTGGCGGGTTTCCACGGCACGTTTAGGCTACCGGACGCCGCGCGGGACGTACCAGCCCTATCTGTTGCTGCGCACCCATTTTTCGCACATTTACCATATGTCGCCGATGCCCTATTCCATCTTTTTCGCCGGCGGCTATGCGATCCATGGCACTTATGAGACGGCATCGCTCGGCCGGCCAGCCTCGCACGGCTGCATTCGTCTCGCGCCGGGCAATGCGGCGCGCCTTTTCCACATGGTGCAAACAGAGGGCGCCGAGATCACCATTTCGGGGGTGCCGCCGCGCCCGTGGTATTATGCCAGGCTCCATAGGCGGTGGCATGGCGCCGGCACGGCCTACGCCTTGTGGCGCCGGAAACCTCACAGCGCTCTCGCCTACGCGCCCGCGAGGCGTACGCCAGGCGCGGTCCGGACCTGGCAGGTCAATCCCATTGTCAGGTCGTTGCCGCAATGGCCAGCGTGGCCGTGAGCCTCCCGATCCAGCGTCGCCCGTTTCCATCAAATCGGATCCGTAGCTAAGGCAAAAAGCCGGCGGCACGATGGCCGCGCGCGGCCATCGGCAATGCTGCGGCCGACTTGACACGGAAGGGCGCGATGATCGTATGGATGAGACGGCTCCCTTCATGCTCCGAAAAGCAGGGACGATGCGCTGGGCTCGAAATCTCATATGTGACGGTTAACGAGACCCGCCGGTTGTGACCTGATCCTATCGAAACAGGAGATGATCATGGAGTGGATGATCTACGGCGCCAACGGCTACACGGGAGAATTAATCGCGCGCGAGGCGAAAAGACAGGGCATGACCCCTGTTCTCGCTGGAAGAAGCGCTTCGAAGATCGCTGCTTTGGCCAGTGAACTAAAACTCCCGTCGAAGGCTTTTCGCCTCGAAGCACCGTCCGAAATCGTGGAGGCGTTGCGTGGCGTCCGCCTCGTGTTGAATTGCGCCGGGCCTTTCTCGAAGACCGCCGATGCCTTAATGCGGGCGTGTATCGCCGCCAAGGCACATTATCTGGATATAACAGGTGAAATCGACGTTCTCGAAGGCGCCCATCGCTTCGACGCCGACGCTAAAGCGGCAGGCGTGGTCTTATGCCCGGGCGCCGGCTTCGACGTGGTGCCGACCGACTGCGTAGCCCTGATGCTCAAAAAAGCATTGCCTGAAGCGACCGAACTCGCGCTCGGATTCGAGGTATCCGGCCGGCTCGTGTCGGCGGGCACCGCCAAAACACTCGTCGAAGGACCGGGCAAAAGCGGCAAAATTCGCCGCGCCGGCCGCATTGTCGATTGTCCGCTTGGCCGGGGATTGCGCCGCATCGATTTTGGCCGCGGCGCAAAGCTGGCGATGCCCATTCCATGGGGCGATGTCGCCTCGGCTTTTTACACAACGGGTATCCCAAACATCACCGTCTTCACGCCAATTTCGCCGGTGCAGCGGGCGATTGCGCGATTGACCATTGCCTTCGGACCCGTCCTCCAATCATCTTGGCTGCAGAGTTGGCTCATCAAGAAGATCGAGAAAGATGTGCAAGGGCCGGACGTTTCAACCCGCAATGCGAATCCGAGCTGGGTGTGGGGCGAGGCAAGAGATGCCCGCGGGCGGAGCCACGCGATC
The DNA here is from genome assembly GCA_003244015.1 of Hyphomicrobiales bacterium. Taxonomy (GTDB): domain Bacteria; phylum Pseudomonadota; class Alphaproteobacteria; order Rhizobiales; family Beijerinckiaceae; genus Methylocapsa. The sequence continues at coordinate 1,764 of QHBR01000335.1, forward strand.
CGCATCGTCACGTTGAACGGCTATTCCCTAACTGTTTTCAGCTCCCTGGCCCTCGCCCAACATTTGATGTCCAATAGTTGTCCCCCCGGATGCTGGACGCCGGCGGGGCTCATCGGCGAGAACTTCATTTTGAGTTTGCCCGGCACATCGAAGCTCGATTTGCCGCATCAAATTGCGTAAAGCGAGGTCCAGCGGAGCTGGATCCTGAAAGGGAAGCAGGGTCATGGCCTCGGGCACGCGAAGTTGGAAGACGCCGCGCGAATCCGATCTCGGCCTCTTTAGGATCGAGAACTGCACGGGCTTGTCACTAAGCGTTCTCCCGAACGGCTGCATCTTCGCGATCGAACACCGGCGCGAAGATGGGACGACGATGATCAATCAATTGCTCGGGTCGCCGGTCGATGGAGGCATCGCCCGGCTGTATCTGCGCCTTGGCGGCGCAGCGCCCATCACCATCGTAGTATCCGGGCCTGGCGCAAAAGGCCGGTTCGGCGCCGCCGGCGACCGTTTTGTTTGGGAAGGCGAGACGAGCGGCCTCCGCCACCGCGTAACACTCGCGCTGCATCCGCACGACGCCGCGTGGCTGTGGTGCCTGGAGGTGACGAATATTGGCGAAGCTGCCCAGACCATCGATGCGATTCTCATTCAGGACATTGGCCTCGGAGACCGTGGTTTCTTGATGAACAACGAGGCCTACGCCTCGCAATACATCGACCACCACATCGCCCGCCACGAGCGTTACGGGCCGGTCGTCATGAGCCGCCAGAACTTGACGCAGGGCGGCCGGAATCCGTGGGTTGTTCATGGATGCCTCGACGGCGCGAGCGGCTTTGCGACCGACGGGATGCAGCTTTTCGGTCCGGCCTTTCGCGACCGCGATGGGTTTTCCTTCGCGTTCGGCGCGAGTCTGCCAAGCAAGCGTCTCCAGCACGAGCTTGCGTGTGCCGCGATCCAATCCGCTCCCCTCACGCTGCCGCCCGGCTCGCGCGCGGCATGGCGGTTCTTCGGCCTCTACGATCGAGATCACGCCGCGGCCTCGAGCAACCGCGACCTCGCACGGATCGATGCGGTGGCATGGGATGAACGAGTTCCGTTTGGGAACGTCCCTGCGGCGCCCGTCCGGAGCTTGGTGCGGGATGCCCCTTCGGCCGCGGCCGACTCGATCGGCGTTGATGGCCTCGCGCAACGCTACAAGGAACGGCTCCACGAGGAGCGGGCGGAAGAAAACCTCCTCTCCTTCTTCACACCCGATCCGCCGCACAACCGCCATGTCGTGCTCAGGGACAAGGAGCGCCTCGTCACGCGCCGCCACGGCACCTTGCTGCGGTCAGGCCAAATGATGCTGCCCGATGAAGTAACTCTTTGCGCTACCTGCTGGATGCACGGCGTGTTCGCCGCCCAGCTGACGATCGGCAACACATCGTTTCACAAACTTTTTTCCGTCTCGCGCGACCCTTACAACATTACGCGTGCCAGCGGTTTGCGCGTGCTGATCGACACCGGCGACGGCTGGCGGATGCTTACGGTTCCATCGGTGTTCGAGATCGGCCTCTCCGACTGCCGCTGGATCTATTGTTTCTGCATGCGCACGATCACCGTCCGCGCCATTGCCTCCGGCGAAGAGCCGGCGATGCAATGGCGCGTCACCGTCGAGGGCGAGCCCTGCCGCTTCCTCGTCTTCGGACACTTGGTGTTGGGCGAACGCGAACTCGATTGCGCCGGTCTTATCGAGGTTGACACGCAATCCAAACGCTTTTCATTCCGGCCCGACCCGAACTGGCTTTGGGGCCAGCACTACCCCCACGCGGTTTATCATCTTGTCACCAGCACGCCCGACGCGGTTGAAGCGATTGGCGGCGATGAGTTGCTCTACGACGACGGGCAGCCCCGCGACGGAGCTTATTTCGCCCTCCGCACGCGGCCGACGCACGAACTCTGTTTCGCTGTCGCCGGCTCGATGACCGACGCCGAGACTGCGGCACGACTTGCCGAGAAATATCAGCACGACGTCGAAGACGCGAGCTTGCTTCTGTCCGCGCGGCGCTACTGGGGACTTGTCACCCGCAACCTCCGCGTCAAGGGTGGTGGGGGCGCCGCTCTCGACACGCTGTTCCCGTGGCTCGCGCACAACGCGATGGTTCATCTCACCGTGCCGCATGGGCTCGAACAATATACCGGCGCCACCTGGGGAACGCGCGATGTCTGCCAGGGACCGGTTGAGTTCCTTCTTGCGCTGGAACACGACGAACCGGTCAAGGAGATTTTGCGCATCGTCTTCGCGCAACAATACGAGGCGCAGGGCGACTGGCCGCAATGGTTCATGCTCGAGCCCTACTCGATCATTCAGGATAAGGTCAGCCACGGAGACGTCATCGTCTGGCCGCTCAAGGCGCTCAACGACTATATCGAGGCCACGAACGACTTAGGATTTCTTGACGAGAAGCTCGCATGGCGGCGCCAAGACACTTTCGAACCGACGCCACATAAGGATAGCGTCGCCGCCCACGTCGAAAAATTGCTTGCGACCGTGCGCGAGCGCTTCATCCCCGGCACGCATCTCATCCGATATGGCCACGGCGACTGGAACGATTCGCTCCAGCCCGTCGACCCCAAGATGCACGACTGGATGGTCAGCAGCTGGACGGTTGCATTGCTTTTTCAGCAGCTCAATCGCTATGCCGAAGTGCTGCGCCGGGCCGGGCGAGCGGGCGAGGCCGAGGCGCCGCGCCAGCTTGCAAGCGAGATGCGCCTCGACTTCAACCGCTTTCTCCTGCGCGACGGCACGGTCGCGGGCTATGGCCTGTTCGAGCCGAATGGCGGACCGCCGGAGCTGCTGCTTCACCCAAGCGATTCGCGCACGGGCCTCAAATATTCGCTGTTGCCGATGACCCAAAGCATCATTGGCGGATTGTTTACGCCAGAACAGGCGGCGCACCATGTGCAGCTCATCCGCGCGCATCTGCTCTTTCCCGACGGCGCCCGGCTGATCGACCGGCCGGTCGCCTATCGCGGCGGCCCGCAAATCATGTTCCAGCGCGCCGAATCGTCTTCTTTCTTCGGACGCGAAATCGGCCTCATGTATGTTCATGCGCATCTTCGCTACGCCGAGGCGATGGCGGTCCTTGGCGAAGCCGAAGCGCTCTGGGAAGCGCTCCAGCTCGCAAACCCGATCGCCGTGACGGACCGCCTCGCGCAGGCCCTGCCCCGGCAGCGCAACGCCTATTTCAGCAGCAGCGACGCGGCGTTCCCCGATCGCTATGCCGCGAGCGCCGAGTGGCAGCAGGTCAAAGCCGGTCGAGTCGGCGTCGAGGGCGGCTGGCGAATCTATTCCAGCGGCCCAGGCCTCTATACCGGAATTTTAGTCTGTGATGTCCTGGGACTTCGCCGCCGCTGGGGCAAACGTGCCGTGCGCCCGTTATTGCCGGCAGCCCTCAATAATGTGACAGCGGAATTGGACGCCGGCGACAAAGGCATCCATTTCGATGTCGGCCCAACGCCAACAGCAAAGGCAATCCGATTCATGCGCCGATAACCAAAATAACCGTTATCTTACTATACCCCGTTTACGTCAGAACCCGAAAATTCTTTGGGCTGATGACGCGAAAGTTGTCGGTGACCGAATCACGGAGGGACACGGCCGGACAGCCCTTCGAGATCACGCTATCGGGCGACGGGGCGGCGACGGCGAGCCGCGGCGAGGGAATGTTCGGCACTTGGACAGAAGGGGGCAAGACCGCCGTGATCACGTGGAACACGGGCTGGACCACGAAGATCGCGAAGGGCGACGATCACTATAAGAAAACTGCCTACCGTAAAGGTCAGCCGTTGGACGGTCCACCGGCCAACAGCTCGGACGCGCAAAAGATAAAGTAACCGCGCCGTTTCGACGGGTGCAAATCCAAAGAGATCCGAGATACACTCTGTCGGCATCGGGACGTTTCGTGAGTCTGGTGATATCGATTTTCGATGGGTCGTTTTTCTAACCGTCGCGGCGCTATTCGCCCTATGCCCGCAAGGCATCGCCGATCCAGCGCCGGCAATCCATTCACCACATACCGCGCATGCGGGCGCCGGCATCGATGCGCACGCCCTCGCTCGCTGGCCCGTGCCGTCGGTCCCGGCGCCACCATAGGCCATGCCGTCCGCTCGAAGAGGCCGAGCAGTCCATCGGGAATGAAACGCGTTCGTGACGCATAAACATGCCGATCACGTTGCGCGTTCTGGCCATCGGTGGAGAAGCGCGGGACGATGAGATGAAGATCGTCCTTGGCACGCGTCATGGCGACATAGAGTAGACGTCACTCTTCTCCGATCTCGGCGGACGTCCCAGTGCCGAGGTCCGAGGGAATGCATCCGGCGACGAGGTTGAGCACGAAGACCGACTTCCATTCCTGCCCCTTGGCGGAATGGATCGTCAGAGGATCAGATAGCAACCGCGCCGCAAATCACCGCTTCGTCCGGGGAACGCGGGTTAAGATATGATCCTGGAGTGGCGCACCCTGCGCTGCCGCGGCTCTGTAAGCTGGCGCTCGAGTTTCTCCATCGCCATTCCGAATTTTGTCCAGTCTCCATGCTGCATTGCCTTCCGGGCTTCCTCGAGCTGCGTTCTCGCCTGCTCCAAGGCGGGCGGCCGGGGGGCGGGCGGCTGCGGCGATCCCGCCAGAGGTTGTTTCCGCGCCTCCTCGAGCGTGGGCTCCATCACGACCTTGTCGCCCGCAACCGCGATGACGCGCTTCAGCTGCGGAAACTTCGCGCCCCGGGCGGTGAGGTACTGCGGCACCACGTACAGGAACGAATTCTCGATCGGAGTGACGATCAGTTTCCCGCGAAAGACGCTCGACCCCTTTTGGTCCCAGAGGGTGAGCTGCTGGGAAATGGTCGTGTTCTGATTGATCATCGCCTCGATCTGGTTTGGTCCGTAAACCAGCTTCTCCTTGGGAAGCTGGTAAAAGAGCATTTTCCCGTAGTCAGGGAAATCGGATTTGGCGGCCATCCAGGAGATCATGTTGTCGCGGTTTTGCGGTGTGAAGGGAGTCATCAGGAGGTACTGAAGCTCGCCGCTGCCGGGAAGCTTCATCAGGATGTAATAGGGCTCCATCCGCTCCACCTCGCCCCCTGGTTGTCAATCGGCTCGCAAACGGA
>QHBR01000360.1 GCA_003244015.1 Hyphomicrobiales bacterium
CCAAATGAATCAGACCACTAGATACATATGGAGGATTTTCATGCGCGTTTATGCAAACGGCGGGTGCGCAGATTCTTCAGGAGTTGGATGAAGAGCTGACTTGCCGCTGGCGCGGTCATTCGTCTCAGTGTGACCCTTGGTCATGGACGTTTCGACTATCATGTGCTGATGGACAAGTTCACGACTCTGGCCGAATTTGACGGAAGCGTAGTGGGGTCCTCGGGATCATGCTTTAATCGCCCCTCCCGATCTCAAACGCTTCGCAGTGGACCTGGCGTGAGAGGGGCCAAAATTGCACGCAAATTAACTCTCAGTTGCGAAATGTAGCTGGTCCACACATTTCAGGGTCACCTTCGGATGCTCGGCGGAGATCACGCAAATTTAGCAGAAAGACCGGGTTTGACCCACAGCGGTCAAAGCGGTTAAGAAATGGCAACCCGCTGACTAGGATGGAACCCATGATCAGAAGCCGCAAATATCTGCTGCGCCTTCAGCGCTCAGCGCTTGCTCCGGTGTTTGTTCGTTCCTATCGACCTCCGTGCACGAGAAGGCTATAAGAGTTGCGGCTTCTCTGCGATCGTCCTCGGTCAATCTGTTGCGTGGAGTAATCATGGCGCCTCGGGCCTATTGGAAGGGCTATTTGAAACTATCCTTGGTTTCCTGCCCTATCGCTCTTTATCCGGCCACTTCGAGTTCGGAGCGGATCTCGTTCAACCGGATCAACAAAAAGACGGGAAACCGGCTCAAGCAGCAGCAAGTCGACGCGGAGACCGGGGATCCCGTCGAGAAGGAGGACATTGGCCGAGGGTACGAGATCGGAAAGGGGCAATATCTTCAAATCGAGGATGACGAACTCGAAAAAATTCGGATCGAGAGCACCCATACCCTCGAAATCGACAGTTTTGTGCCGCGATCGGAGATCGACGATCGCTACCTCGACAGCCCGTACTACATCGCCCCGACTGAAAAGGTCGGACAGGAAGCGTTTGCTGTCATCCGCGATGCTATTCGCGAAAAGGGGATGGTCGCCCTTGGCCGAGTGGTGGTATCGCGCCGCGAATATGTTGTCATGCTCGAGGCATTCGACAAAGGCCTTCTGGCGGCCACGCTACGGTATTCCGACGAAGTCCGGGACCAAGCGGCGTATTTTGAGGACATACCGGATTTGAAATTACCGGCCGAGATGAAGCAGCTCGCCGCTCACATCGTGGACACCAAGGCATCCCACTTCGATCCAACGAAATTCATCGACCATTACGAGACCGCTCTCGTCGAGATACTCAGAGCCAAGCAGGCGGGCCGGGTTGTCGAAGTGCCGAAGGATGAGCCTTCACCGCACCGTGTGATCAATCTGATGGATGCGCTGCGCGCGAGCATCGGCGCGGAGACCAAAAAGAAGCCGGCAGCGCCCGGCACCAAGGTTCGAGCCGGCGGCGGCGCCAAGAGGAAGACGGGACGCTGAGGCAGAAGTCCGAACCAGACGAGCCGTCGCTCAAAGGCGGAGTCATCGCCTTTACGGGGCGGCTTGCGTCGATGAAACGGGCGGATGCATTTGCCTTGATCTCCAAACACGGCGGAAAACCTCGGCAGGGCGTCACCAAGGACACGCGAATTCTGATAGTCGGCGAGCTCGGCTGGCCGCTCCAGGATGATGGGCGGCCGTCGAATAGTTTGGTTACGGCAAAATCCTACGGCGTCCCAATCGTCAGCGAGCGTCGCTTCCTGGAATGGGTCGGCAAGTCCGTGCCAGAGGAGCAAGCCAAGACTTACACGTCCGGCCAGCTTGCCGCCTTGAGCAAATTGCCGGCTGACGTTGTCGAACAACTTTCAATGTTTGGTTTGATCGAAGCCCGCGAAGGCCTCTATGGCTTCCGCGATCTCGCCGCCGCCCGCCAGGTCGCGCAATTACTCGGCTCCGGAACACCTATTTCGGTGATCACACGAAGCCTGCGCGACATCCGCAAATGGCTGCCGGATGCGCGCCTGTCGAACGTGCGGCTGTTCCCAGACTCCTCCGACAGGGTGTTGGTCGAGCAGGTCCAGGGCCGCACGGATTCAAAAGGTCAGTTCGTACTCGACGTTGCCAAGCAGGAGGATGACGACTCCGACTTGGCTTTCGAGCAGGCGCAATCTGCCGAGGAAGCCGGCGACAAAGCTGGTGCCGAAACTCTTTACCGGCGCACCATGCAACTCGACCCGAGCGATCCGGCGGCGGGGCTCAACCTCGGCAACCTCCTTCGGGACCAAAAACGCATGGTGGAGGCGGAAGCCGCTTACCGCTGGGCCATCAAAGCAGATCCACATTTTGCTTCGGCCTGGCACAATTTAGCGGATTTACTCGACGACGGCGGTCGGCTTTCTGAGGCCATCGATTGCGCGAAGCGCGCGCTCGATGCCGATCCAAAATACGCTGATGCCTTGTTCAACCTGGCTCTGTTTCTGCAACGGCTTGAAAGGCACGCCGAAGCCGCTCCATGGTGGAGGCGATACCTCGAGCACGACCGCGACTCGCCATGGGCAGAACGCGCGAAGCGCGCGTTGAAGTATTGCGAAATACAGATGGCGAACGTTGATTTTGCACTGGAAATGGGCAGGAATAATGCCTGAAAAAATCGCCGTCGAGATCAACCCGGATCAGGGAGTGAGGGCGACTTTTTACCCTGCGGCCAAGCGGGATCAAGCTGGTGTAACATTGATTCTTGGGCACGGAGCTGGCGCAGGTCAGACAAGCGGTTTCATGGTGAGCTTGGCCACTGGGTTGGCGGCGCGCGGAATTGAGGCAGTCACTTTCAACTTCTTGTACACCGAGCAAGGCCGCCGCGTTCCCGATCCGAACAGCAAACTAGAAGCTTGTTATCGGGCTGTGATCGAGACTGTTCGGCACAGGAAGATCGGCCGAGGCAGGTTGGCGATTGGCGGCAAGTCGATGGGCGGACGAATCGCTTCACAGGTTGCTGCTGGCGGTGTCCCTGATGTGGCAGGACTCGTTTTTCTCGGCTATCCGCTGCATCCTCCCGGCAAGAAAGATCAGCTTCGTGCGAAGCATTTGTCGGACATCGAGGCTCCGATGTTGTTCGTTCAAGGTTCGCGCGATGCGTTCGGCACGCCTGACGAGCTTCGACCAATAATCATAAAGCTAAAGGCTCCTGCGGATCTTTATGTCGTGGCGGGTGGGGATCACTCACTCAAGGTCTTGAAGAGCGCGGGCGTGACGCAAGAAGACATATATAAAGCAGTGCTGGACCGGATCGACCAGTGGCTACGCGCGACCTTCACGATTTGATATAGCTGCTCCTTGTCAGTTGAAGACGTTTCAGATTGCAGCGTCTGCCGTTGGGAACGGAGTGGGCGTCAGCTCGCAAATCCCGCAAAGTGTGTCACCTTCTCCAAGATCAGCCGTGCCAGTTCGTAGAAACAAAACAAAACGGATACCAGCACCCAAAGCGCTCAAAAAGTACGCCAGGAAGCGCGACTTCGACCGAACCCCGGAACCGCAGGTCTCGGGCGACGGCGGCGACGGCTATGAATTCGTCGTCCAGAAGCACGCCGCGCGGAAATTGCACTACGACCTGCGGCTCGAACTCGACGGAGTCTTAATAAGCTGGGCCGTTACCAGAGGCCCGAGCCTGACCGTTGGAGAGAAGCGACTTGCGGTCCGCACCGAGGACCACCCGATTGAGTATCTCAATTTCGAGGGCAACATCCCGAAGGGCGAATACGGCGGCGGGTCGATGATCATTTGGGACCGCGGCCGGTGGCTTCCCGAGGGCGATCCGCACCGGGGGCTGCAAAAGGGACACCTCGCATTTTCTCTGGAGGGCACGCGGCTCAAGGGTCGCTGGCATCTGGTGCGAATTCGACCACGGACAGGGGAAAAAACGGAGCCGTGGCTGCTCATGAAGTCGGATGATGCTTTCGCCCGACACCCAGATGATAGCGAAATCACCGATGAGGAAACCACCTCCTACCTCAGCGGCCGCACAAACGAGGAGCTTGCGGCCGCGGGGGAAATGCGCGCTGACCATGCGGCCCGCACCAGGGTGGCGAAAGCGCGGAAGCGATTCCTTCCCGACATCGGAAAAATCGTTGGCGGCCGAAAGGGTCTGCTGCCGGCGTTCCACGAGCCGAGCCTGGCGTCACTTTGCGAGAAGCCACCAAGCGGCCCGACATGGATCCACGAAATCAAGTACGACGGCTACCGGATGCAGGCACGCATCAACGGGAGCAAGATCCACCTTCTAACGCGGAAAGGGCTCGACTGGACGGGAAGGTTTATCACCGTCTCCGACGCAATGAAGGACCTCGGTTTGGGATCCGGGCTGCTGGACGGGGAGATCGTCGTCGAGGACGCAAGCGGAATTTCGAGCTTCAACAGCTTGCAAGCCGACCTGAAAGCCGGCAGGCAAGACCGGTTCCACTACTTCGTATTCGATCTCCTCTATTGCGAAGGGTTCGACCTGACGAAGGCCAGGCTGGTCGACCGGAAAACCCTGTTGCAGAAGATACTCGCGGGCCTGCCGGCCGGATCCCGGATCAGGTTCAGCGAGCACCTCGAGGTGGATGGACCGATCATGCTGGAGCACTCATGCCGAATGGGTCTCGAAGGCATAATCTCGAAGCGCAAGGACCTGCCGTACAGCTCGGGACGCGGCGACCACTGGCTCAAGTCCAAGTGCATTGAGCGACAGGAATTCGTGGTTCTGGGTTACGTCCCGTCGACCGCGGCCAGCCGTTCGGTAGGATCGCTGGTGCTCGGCTATTACGATGCCGGAAACCTCGTTTACGCCGGCCGAGTCGGGACAGGGTGGTCCGCCGATCAGGCACGATCGCTGCACGACGATCTCGAGAAGATCAACTCGAAGAAGCCGCAATTCACCAGCCCCCTTCCACTTGGCGCCGAGAAGGGCGTCCGCTGGGCCGATCCGCGCCTCGTCTGCGAGATCGAGTTTCACGGATGGACCAATGCCAGACTGCTCCGAGCGGCGTCTTTCAAGGGGCTGAGGGAGGACAAATCGGCTGAGGAAATTGTTCTCGAGACGGCGCCGAAAACTTCAAAGACGCTGGACCGAACAGATCACTCCGTCCCCCTTAGTCACCCGGAACGTATCCTCTGGCCCGAGCAGGGCATCACCAAACAGGGGCTGGCCGAGTTCTACTCAGAAATTGCGGACTGGATACTTCCGCACATCGCCGGACGTCCATTGAGCCTGCTGCGATGTCCTTCCGGCACTAACGCCAAATGTTTCTTCGCAAAGCATCCCTGGCAGGGCCTGGACGACAGCGTCCGCCGCATCGACGTAGGCGACAAGGAACCGATGCTTGCGATCGACAACTTCTCCGGACTCCTCAGCCTGGTCCAGGCGGGTGTCATCGAAATCCACCCCTGGGGATCGCGCACCGAGCATCTCGAGCGACCAGACCGTCTGATTTTCGATCTTGATCCCGGTGAGGGCGTGCCCTGGACCGCCACGATTGAGGCGGCGAAGGAGCTGCGCGGCCGGCTCGAAGACCTCGAATTGAAAAGTTTCGTAAAGACCTCGGGCGGAAAGGGGCTACACATCGTCGTTCCCGTCGAGCCCCAGGCCGGATGGGATGAAGCAAAGTCCTTTGCGGAATCAATCGCTTCGAAAATGGCCAGAGACCAGCCCGACAGATATGTCGCCACGGTTGCCAAGCGCGCGCGCCGAGGACGGATCTTCATCGACTACCTGCGCAATGGCCGCGGCGCCACCGCCGTCGCGGCGTACTCGACGCGGGGACTACCGCATGCGTCCGTTTCGACCCCTATAGCCTGGGTGGAAATCTCCGAAGGACTAAAGGCAGACCACTTTACGGTCGACAACATTCGGCATCGGCTCAGATTCTTGAAACGCGACCCTTGGAAAGGATTCTCCAAGATTCGGCAGAGAGCACCCACGATGGTTGCCCCCAGGCGCTAACTCCGCGAGTGGCCGGCATTAATGCCGGATATTGACAGCACTTCTCGCGTCCGTCGATCCCGGCCGATTCGTTGCGCCCTTTCATTCGGCAACGTGGCAGTGCCGGCGCAGATCTTCCCTTGTGTCGATATCGAACTCAATCGCGGAGTCACCTACCGCTAATTCAAGAATATTTTCCCGCGCCGCGGCAATGAGGTCTCGCGCGCCCGTGTTTCCTTGGAGTGTTCTCGCGGCCGCGAAAAGGCCGCGGCCGATCAGCGCCGGATTGCCGCGCCGCCCGCCCCGCACCGGCACGACCGCAAGCGGCTCGACCGGCGCCGCATCGAAAGCGTCAATGAGCCGGCCGATCAGGCTTGGCGCGATTCGCGGCATGTCGCCAAGCAGAATAACCGCGCCACGAGCAGTGCGTGGCAAGGCGCTGACCGCGAGCTTCAGCGACGCCGACAGGCCCGCGCCAGGATCGCGATTGTGAATCCGTTCTAGCATGAGACCATCGAGCGCGCCCAAAACTTGTGCGTGGGCGTGGCCTGTAACCAGCAGAACCGGACGTGCCCGGGAGGCCAGCGCCGCCTCCGCGACATGGCGCACGATCGGCTTGCCATCCAGTTCGGCTACAAGCTTGGTTTCGTCTGGCGACCGACGGAATCGCTTCGCCTCGCCGGCGGCGAGGATGACTGCTGCAACCCGCCGCACCTACGCCGCCTTCTCCACCGCGCCGCTTCCTTTGCGTAGCGCCGCGATGATTTCGGCGACGACCGCGATGCCGATTTCAGCCGGATTCGCGGCGCCAATGGCAAGCCCAATGGGGCTATGGATTTGTGCGATCTCGGCCTCGGAAAAGCCGGCCGCGCGCATCCGTTCGAGGCGCCGTGCGTGGGTTATTTTGGAGCCGAGCGCGCCGATATAAAAACATTTCGCGCGCAAGGCCGCGGCGAGCGCCGGGTCGTCGATCCGAGGCTCATGCGCGAGCACGGCAACCGCCGTATAGCTATCAAGTCCCAGTCTCGGCAGCGCGATTTCGGGCCATTCGGCGGCAATTGGCGTTTTGGGAAATCGCTCTGGCGTCGCGAAAGCGGTGCGTGGATCGATGACGATCACCTCGAAGTTGGCAAGGCCCGCCGCCACGGCGAGCGTTTGGGCGATATCCGTCGCGCCGATCACGAAAAGCTGTACGGCCGGAGCTTGGACATCGAAAAACAACCGTCGGCCGGCATGTTGGATCACGGCGCTTCGCCCCTGCCGGAGCCCCGCTTCGATGAGGTCCTGCAACGGATCGCTGGCGGCTTCGTCTGCGCGGACCAATCTTTGTTCGCCCGAGTCGATATCCGTGACAAGCACGCAGGCACGCCGGGCGGCGCATTCATTGGTGAGCGTTTCCAGAAAGCGCGCTTGCATCGCGCCGACCCTCTCCACATAGACCTTGACCCGCCCGCCGCATGAAAGCCCGGCGCGCCAGGCTGTTTCATCCGCGACGCCAAATTCCAGCAGGCGCGGCGCGCCCGTCTGCATCACCTCCAGCGCCGCGCTGATCACCTCGGCCTCGACGCAGCCGCCGGACACCGAACCCGAAAAATTCCCGTCCACGTCCACCACGAGGCGGCTGCCGGGCGGGCGGGGCGCCGACCCCCAAGTCTCGACTACACACGCGATGGCAACAGCGCGGCCCGCTTGCCTCCACGCCAGGGCCTCGCGAAAGATGGGAAGATTTGACGGGGACACGCAGCTTTCCTTCGTTTAAGCACCGCCAAGCTGGCGCCCGCATCGCATCACAACGGTTGTTGCGGAATGAAACACTGCCGCCCCTGATTTGTTCGGATGCCTGCCACAAAGCTTTTCGCATTCCCTGCGGTTATTGCAATGCGACAAGAGCTTGTTGGTGTGCTTGACGCGCGCGGCTTTGATTCGTCCAGGAGCGTCGCTAGGCCCTGAATCCCGAAGGCGTCGACGCCGGCGGCCGCCGGCCGACACCGGTCGAGTTTTCGGCGAAAAGCCGGTGGCGGTACTTGGGGCGTCGGCCGGCGGCTTTGGCACCGTCCTCAGCCAGAACGCATGACTGCCGGTTCTACGGACCACCTTGGGGATGATGCCCTGGTACGGCGGACGCCTTCTCGTGCCCCATGCCGGCAGCGTCTTCGACGGAGGCGGCTGGCTCGCAAGCGATGCGACAAAGGAACAGCTTCGGCAGTTCATCGAACGCTTCGTAGCCTTTGTCCGGCGCGTCCATGGCCTCGAAAGCTGACGGCCTCCACTCGATCAATGTTACGACGCGCGGAATTGGTCACGCCGTGACGGATCAACCAAGAGACACATAGGATTTTACGCGGGCACCTTGTCGTCACGGACGCGCGGCTCAAGCGCCGCTTGAGCATGCACGTTCGTGACAAATTCTAAGCTACTGGGGGATTCCTGTAAGCTACTGGGGGATTCTTGCGTTGCGGGCGGATCGTCAGGCCGCCGCACAGCGCGCTCGCCAGCGCGAGACCCGCCGCAACGAGCATTGCAACCCGAAAGCTCCGCACAAAGGACTCATCGAGGACTTTCTTGAGCATCCGCCG
>QHBR01000407.1 GCA_003244015.1 Hyphomicrobiales bacterium
TATTTTTCGAGGTGCCCATATGCATCGCGTACCGCTTGCACCACGTCGTCCATCATGCTGCGGTTGCCCAACCACCCCTGGAGGACGACGACCAGACAGCGGCCTTCTTTCGGCCCCGCGTCAGAAGGCTCAAAGCCTAACGGATCTCCCATATGCGCCATGTTTTCCCTCCGCGCTCGCATCCTTCGCCAAGCGCCCGCAGGCCATACAGCACCCGCTAGCGTCGAACAGCTCTGTAGCGTAGCCGCTTCCAGTCCCTGGAGAGCGGAAACTGGCAAGCAACAAGATCTCCCAGAGATAAACCCTACCGCATACTTTCGTTTTATCCAAATCCCGGCTTTGTATCATATCCGGCGCGCCAAATGTGCGGTTGCGCAGACCGTCAATCTTACCAAAATGTTTCACGTGAAACATTTTGGTAAGATCCGCTAAAATTGCAGACCCTGTAAGGGCATTGCACAGCTTCTGGTATCATCCCGCCGATATGCAACCGCCGCAAATGATTCGATCATGAACGTTCTTCTTCTTGGCTCCGGCGGGCGCGAGCATGCCATCGCCATCGCGCTCGCGAAGAGCCCGTTGCTGGAAACGCTTGTTGTGGCTCCGGGCAATCCGGGCACGGACAGCATCGCCCGCGCCGCGCCGCTCGATGCAGCCGACCATCCGGCGGTCGCCGTTTTTTGCAATGCAAACCGGGTCGATCTCGTCGTGGTGGGTCCGGAGGCGCCGCTTGTCGCCGGCATCGTCGATGAGCTGACGGCGGCAGGGATCAAGGCCTTTGGTCCGAGCAAGGCGGCGGCCCGGCTCGAAGGCTCCAAAATTTTTGCCAAGGATTTTTGCCGCTGCCACAACATACCCTGCGCCGCCTATGCGTGCTTCGCCGATGCCGCTTCCGCCAAATATTATGCGCGCGAAAAAGGCGCGCCGATTGTCATTAAGGCCGACGGGCTCGCGGCGGGCAAGGGCGTCACCGTGGCAATGAGCCTCGAGGAGGCGGAAGCCGCGATCGACGGTATGTTTTCGGGCGAATTTGGCGCTGCGGGCCAAACTATCGTCGTCGAGGATTTTCTCGACGGCGAGGAGGTTTCGTTTTTCGCGCTTTGCGATGGCGTGCGCGCGGTGGAGTTCGCTTCCGCCCAGGACCATAAGCGCGTGGGCGAAGGCGAGCGCGGCCCCAACACCGGGGGCATGGGCGCCTATTCGCCGGCGCCGGTCATGGATGCGCGGATGCGCGAACGCGTCATGCGGACGATCGTCGCGCCCACGCTCAAAGGTATGGCGGCGATGGGCGCGCCGTTCAAGGGCGTCCTTTTCGCCGGTCTGATGATTTGCGCGGATGGGCCAAGGCTCATCGAATACAATGTGCGTTTCGGCGATCCCGAAACCCAAGCCATGCTGCCGCGTCTCGAAGAGGATCTGCTTGCTTTGCTCCTCGCCTCCGTCGAGGAACGGCTGCCGGAGCGTCCGGTTCGGCTCTCGACAAAAACCGCGCTTAGCGTCGTGCTCGCCGCCAAGGGTTATCCCGGCGCGCCGGTCCTGGGGAGCGAAATTCATGGCATCGAGCGGGCCGGGGCAATGCCGTTCGTTTCGATCACCCATGCCGGGACGAAGCGCGAAGGGCAACGACTTATCGCCGGCGGCGGCCGCGTCCTCAACGTCACAGGCGTTGGCGCTGATGTGGCGGAGGCCCGCTCGCGAGCTTACGCGGCAATCGAAATGATCGATTGGCCAGGCGGTTTCTACCGCCGCGACATCGGCTGGCGAGCTTTTGCGCGCGATCCAGTCCAATTGGACCGGATCACGCCTGGACGCACGCGCTTCTAGTGGTCAATGTCGGCGTTGACCGAGGTCGCGCCGCTGTCGCCGCCGATGATCAGGGTCACATACACGTCGTTCTTGGCCCCGGTTAAGTTCGCGTCGGTCGCCTTCGCGAAAAACGCGTATCGCAGCGTGCCCGTGCGCTTTATCAGCGCTTCTAGCCTCACGCCGTCGATCACCCCTTGAAGGTGAACAACCCGTCCTCGAGCTCGTGCTCGTCCTCGTCCCCGTCTCTGTGCTTCTTGAAGGAGCCGGGCGGGATCGTGGTGGTGAAGGTGCCGGCCTGGAGCGTGACCGGATTGGTAAGGGGATTGATCCCAGGCGCGGTGCGGCTCAAGGTGAAGCTGGACTTAAGTTCAAAGCGATCCTCGTTTTGCTTTTTGTCAAGGTCGATTTCAAGCTTGGCGTTGAAGGCGAGGGATGGCACGCCCGGCGGCGGCGGAACGATGCCGACGCCAAAGGGTTGAGTTTCCACCGTGACCGTGGCCACCACCGTGTTGGTGGCCGTGGCGATCACCGAGACAGTCCTACCATTCGCCACGTAGACGTGTTTCCCATCCGGGGTGACGGCTACCCCAACGGGCTCAAACCCCACCGTGACCGTGGCCACCACTGTGTTGCTGGCGGTGGCGATCACCGAAACATTGTTGGAGCCCCTATTCGCGACATAGGCGTGTTTCCCGTCCGGCGCGACGGCGACCGCATCGGGCAAAAACCCAACCGGGACCGTGGCCACCACCGTGTTGCTGGCCGTGGCGATCACCGAGACATTGTTGGAGCCCGCATTCGCGACATAGGCGTGTTTTCCGTCCGGCGTGACGGCGACCGCAACGGGGGAAGTCCCCGCCGGGATCGGGAACCCCGGCCCCGTCAGCACGGTGTTGGTAGCCGTGTCGATCACTGAGACAGTGTTGGAGCCAAAATCCGCCACATAGGCGAGGGCGCCGCCTCCGCCGGCGTGGCCAGCAAGTCCAGCCCCATCGCCATAAAACCCCGCGCCAATGCGGCGCGGCTTCCATTGCTGTTATTGCTATGCATAATATTTCCTCCCATGATGAGGCCGTGTTTTCGGTGGCCGGCGGTTCCATTTAACGCGATAATATCGATCGGCAAGCCGCAATAGACCGGCTAGATTGCGAGGAGGCGAGGTTCCTGGCCGCCAGCCAGCCGGGCGGCATTGGGTGACTAAAAACCCATCCACCCGCACGGATAGACGCTGCGGGTTTTTCTCGAACTTGGCAATTGTTAAGAATGTTAAGGACCGTCAGCAGGAGCGCCCGATGCCCGGCGCGCGGTGCCGCCCGCTTCAAGCACTGAGCTTTCATCGGCGAAGGCGGATGGCTTTGGCGGTGCTCTCGCTGCCTCCAGGTTCAGGCCACAAAAGTTTCCGGCATTTCCATCGGCCCGCCATATTAGGGCATCTCGAAAAATACC
>QHBR01000009.1 GCA_003244015.1 Hyphomicrobiales bacterium
CGCACCCGACCGAAAAGGCAGTCGGCATTTTAAGGCCGCTGATTCACGCCTTTTCAAAGCCGGGCGATATTGTGCTGGACCCCTTCGCAGGGTCAGGCAGCACCGCCGTTGCCGCCGCCTTGTCAGGCCGCCGGTATATCGGGATTGAACTTGAGGGGCATTATTGCCGCCATGCCCGGACGCGCCTTGCCGGTGCCGCCCGCTATGCAGTCAGAAAGGCGGCGTAACATGGACACCTTGATCAAGCACGCGGCCATTCTTGCCAACCTTTCCGCCCTTCGCATGACCCTTGCGGGCGCACTGGAGCGGGCAACGGACGCAGAAGACGCCATCAAAAGCGGCGAGGTCAATCAGGCCATCGGCGCGGCGCACGGCATCGAAACCATGTTGCAGGAGGCAGCGGCGCTTTACACCGCAGCCCTCGCCCTGCACCGCAGCGGGAGGGTTTGAGCATGACCCGGACAGAACCCAACACGGCCAACAACAACAAGAAGGAGAAAACGACCATGCAGACCGATGAATTTATAACCAACGAAACCCGCGCCCAAAGGGCTGAAAGTGCCCTTCAAAACTACGTTGAGGCCAAAGGCGAGACTTACGAAGCCAGCAGCAGCGAAATCGCTGATTTAGTTGCCGACCTTTTGCACCTGTCCGCTTCTCTGGACGAAGGCGACGATCCGATTGAAAGTACGCTTCGCCTTGCCCGGATGCACTTTGACGCCGAACAGGCCGACCATGAAGAGGAGGTTCAGCCATGACCGGCCATCAAGAGCCTGAATCCTTCATGGATTACTGGAGACGCTATCCGGGTTCAAGGCGAGAGGGGGGAGGGCGTGAAAGCGCCCGCCCCTTGCGGCTTATGGAAGGCGTAGCCGCCTGCTTTTCTTGCGCCCCAGGGCAAAGCGCCCTGCCCCGCACCCCGCCCGCGTTCCGGCCCTCCGGGCCGTGCGGGAAGACCGGGGCAGCATCACCCCGCACAACCAAAATGTGATAATGTGCATTCAGGAAATTCGGGAAGCGTCATGTTGCCTGATCCATCCCCCACGCTGTCCCCCGACGTTGACATGCGGCTGATCGAAGAACGGGACGCCGCCCTTGACGGCCTTCTTGCATTGGTCCGCGAACGCGGCGATGGTGAATTCACCGAAACCACCAATCGGCAAATGTTCCATCTCATACGGCGGGTTGCCAGCATTGACACCGCCCGGCGCGGGTGGAATTTTCACAAGCTGTCACAAGACGAGATTGCATGGCTTCGGCAGCAGGGCGTTGCGACATGACCGAAAACCAGGACTACTCCGACCGTCCTGCCTTGCGCTGCAAGCGTTGCGGCTGGGTGCATTTTGCCATCACCCCGGACGACATTTTGCCGGGCGTTCCCACGGACAAATTCAGGCAGTGCTTCAAATGCAGCGCCCCCGTCAGTGAACTTGAGATCATCCCGGAATCCGAGGCCCCGAAAGGCGTCACTATCCAGGGCGTTCTATGGTCGGCTCTGTTGCAAAAATTTGGTTTAGACGCGACATCAGGTGGAAGGGTCGTTGCGTGAATTAATTCCTAGATTGGAAGGGGCGACCCAAAGTGTTTTTGAGCCATCTTTTCAGCACAGGCGGCGAATTCAGGGTCAGAATCAATAAGCGCCAGCAATTTTTTAGCCACGGCTGTAAGGGCGCAATCGCCCAATCCGAACCGGCGCTTGATAAAGCGCACTTCACCGAGGACGCCGTCTTCGAATTGCCAAAGACGGCCCTGACCCTTTTTCAGGGCAAGCATTGTTTCAAAGCCCTTGATGGTGGCGTAGGCGGTTTTCATGGATTTGAATCCGAGGGTGGGTTTGATGAGGCGCTTGAGCTTGCCGTGATCGGCCTCGATGACATTATTGAGATATTTAACCTGTCGATGCTCGGTATTCTGCGGGAGCTTTCCTTCTTCTTTCAATGCCGCAATCGCGGCTTCGTAGCAACCAGCCTTGTCGGTATTGATGACGTCTGGCACCTCACCGCTGTTCTTCATGGCCTTTCCGAGAAAGCGTTTGGCGGCATAGGCGTTGCGCGTGGGAGAGAGATAAAAATCTATCGTGCGTCCATCCGCGCTGACGGCCCGATATAGATAGGCCCATTCGCCTTTGACCTTGATATAGGTTTCATCCACCCGCCAGCTCTGCCGCACGAAGGGCCGCAGATACGACTTCATGCGCTTTTGCATTTCCGGCGCGTAGTGCTGCACCCAACGGTAAATCGTCGTGTGATCTACAGAAACCCCGCGCTCTTCGAGCATTTGCTCAAGATCGCGATAGCTGATGCCGTATTTGCAGTACCAGCGCACAGCCCACAAAATGACCTCCCCCTCGAAATGTCTCCATTTGAAATCTCCCATGCGTCACGCTTCCTGTTTTAAATATTGGTACAAGGTCTAGCCTGACGCCTGAAAATATCGATATGGCGCGTCGTCTGCTGGCCGAAGGCAAGGGCCGCACGGTCGCGGCCCGGATGATTGGGGTTGATCCTCGCACGCTGCGGCGGGCGCTAAATGTGAAGGGGTGAGGGATGCGCTCCGCGATGGTCAAAGCATTTCAGGGGCGTGGTGATGCCCGGCATGACGCGGAGCCGCCGCTAAAGAACCGCCGTCAGAGCGCAGCCGGATGTGTGTGGAGGCCAGAGCCGGGATGTGGTCGGTGAGCGTCGCTTCGATTTCAGCCGAGATCGCGTCGGCTTCCTGAACCGTCGTGCCGCCCGCTACGGCAACGTCCAGCTCCGTGCTCAGGCGATGGCCGAGCCAGCGGGCGCGCACGGAGAGCACTTTCCTGACCGCGCCGACATGCTCGGCGGCGTGCCTGATCTCTTCGATAACGCCCGGCTCCACACCATCGAGCATTCGAGTGAACACGGCATTGGCGGACTGCCAGACGATCCCGGAGATCGCGAGCGTAATGAGTAGCCCGATGATCGGATCGGCAAGCGGGAAGCCAAGCCAGACACCTGCCGCGCCTAGCACCACGGCAAGGCTGGTCAGTCCATCCGTGCGGGCATGGTAGCCGTCCGCAATGAGGGCGGCGCTGTTAATCTCGCGGCCAACGCGGACGCGAAAAACCGCAACCGCTTCGTTGCCGATGAAGCCGATGATGCCCGCGACCGCAACGACGCCCAAATAGATGATCGTCTGAGGGTGAACCAGCCGATCAATGGACTCGTAGAGCGCCACCAGTGCGCTGAAAAGGATAATCGCGACGATAGAAATCCCGGCGAGGTCCTCAACCCGTCCCAGCCCGTAGGTAAAGCGAGCCGAGGGCTTGCGCCGTGCGAGCTGGAACGCGATCCAGAGGGGAATTGCCGTCACCGCGTCGCCCACATTGTGGATGGCGTCCGCGAGCAGCGCGACGCTGCCGGAGGCAACGACGACGGCAATCTGCAGCGCAGCCGTGATCGCAAGGATCACGAAAGACCACTTGATCGCCCAAACCCCACGGCTGGTGGTGGCAATGGTCGGGTCGATCACGCCGTGCGTATGGCCGTGCTTTCCGCCATGCCCGCGGTCATGATCATGACTGTGGCCGTGGCCATTGTTTTCAGGTTGCGCGAATCCGAACCAGACAAGAGCAGAGCGCAGCATTAGTTGATCCTCAAAGGTATTTCGTTATTTCTTTAAATTCGTCGATCGGGCCGCGCTGATTTTCAGATAATGGCCCAACAGTATGTTCCAGGCAGTGATCAATATGATCGTGAATAAGCGTCTTTTTTGCCTGACAGATGGCCTTTTCCACTGCATGAAGCTGCTGCGTGTGAATCGGCGTGGAATAA
>QHBR01000077.1 GCA_003244015.1 Hyphomicrobiales bacterium
GTTAGAGTCGATCCACTAGCGAGCGCCGCGATACCGGGCATGTTCCCACTGGTTCGAATCGACGGCCAGACGCTGATGGACGGGGCAATCGCCAGGAACTCTCCTATTCGGGTGGCGGCGGACCTCGGAGCGTCACGGATCGTCGTGCTTCCAACAGGATATGCTTGCTCCCTGTACGAGCCTCCGAAAGGAGCGATCGCCAGGGCCTTGCACGCAATCACCCTATTGATCGCGTGGCGACTCATTCACGATCTCGAGCGGCTCGCGGACGAGATCGATCTGTGCATCGTGCCGACGCTCTGTCCGCTCGACGTGTCGCCATACGATATCTCGGCGTCGCGTCATCTCATTCAACGCGCCGAGGAGAGCACGCGAAAATGGCTCGATGGGGCGGCCTTTCTCGTCGATCCCGGCCTCAGGAATTTCAGGCGCACCACCATTGAATGGCTTACCGAGTTCCTTGGCATGACGGCACGATGGGCTTCGTGGCGGGGACAAAGCGCGCGCCGCGTTTGCCCAGGTTGAGACGGCCGGGGTTTCGCAGCCGGGATGGACGCGGCTTTCGGCGGGCGGCGATGATTTCGCCGGATTCGCGAACGGTGACTCCGGCGGCATTAACGCCGTCTGATATTTCGCAATTTTTCCAAAACCAAAAATAAGGCGGCACGTGAAAACATATTAAAACGATATAGGGTCCATCGATCGCAAATTGTTTGGGTCAAAATTTTAGCCAAAAGCTTTGCAACAGCGTCTTGAAATTCATCCGGAGCGGCTTCTGGCAAGCTTCTTGGCTTGATTAAGCTAACAGTCATCGCGTGGCTTTTTGCTAGCCAAAGCGTGTCAGCCTCCGCGATGTCAAGCAATTGGTCTCGATATGGCTCACTCAACCGCCAATGCGAGCCATGACTCAGCGCTTGCAATTTTTTCCTTAAAACCGATCTTACATACTGCAGTTTTATGAATTCAAGATAGGCTATTTTACTTCTGTACGCACTTTCGTTTAGATTAGCTATATTGATTAGCCGCAACGCCTCGATAACAGTTGCATCCAACGAGGCATTGCATTTGTGATCGTCTGTTAGTTCAGTTCTAAGATGCAGCAGGGCAATTTTCGATAGAATAGACGAAATAACATCCGATTCTTCATTGTAATCGAATACGATTACATTATCTCGCCCGAATGCCTCCTCCCACATTCTAATTGTATCGGCATATCTCATGTAGAGATTGTCCGGCTTCAAAACCATCTCGGCGTATTCGTTGAGCGTTTGGTCCGAACCGCTCATCACGCGTGTGGAGTAAGACGAAAAAAGTCGAGACAAGTGGTCGCGCAAGGCGATAACGATTTGGCACTCATATTCGTTGAAATCTTCAGCAAGTTTTTCGATCTGGGGGGCCCGGAAGCGGGAAGATAGATGTTCCGAACTAATGATCACTTTCGCGACGCTGGAAGCCTCGATTTCTCTTTTAAGTGATTTCACCATCTCGGAATTTGTGATGGTAGACCGAAGATAGAAATCGTCCGGTCTTTCCGAGGGTAGATAACTTGCCGTCAATGGGGCGTGGTTCAGCGCATAAAATGCAGAAGAGCGTTTTGGGTATAATACCTTGTGCTGTATAAGACGTCGCGCATTACGAGTGCAAAAGCGCTGAAAAGACGTCGTGCCCGTCTTCTCAAGACCAATGTGAAATATAATTTTGATGCGGCTAGAATGCATACGATGGATCGGTGCCTGCTGGTTGGCCAATGCTGCGCGATATCTTGATGAGATGCTTAATCCTAAGCCGTCACATAAGCCACTAAAATTATGGTGAGCTTCGCCGCGGTCATTCTACACGACCGCTCGGACGCGGAGGGCTGGAGTATGATCTGGGACGCCCCTGCCGCCAGCCATTTGCACGCAACCTCCGCCCAGGCTCTCGCAGCGCTTTGCCGCGTCCGCGCCGGACTGGCGCGAGCTTCCTTTGCCTCGTCGAGGACGAGGATCGGCGCGTTCTTCAAGAGCACGCGCGCGATGGCGATGCGCTGGCGCTGCCCGCCCGACAGCTTAACCCCTCTTTCCCCGACATGGGCCGCGTAGCCGGCGCGCCCGTGCGGATCGCTGAGGCCGAGCACGAATTCATGGGCGTGCGCCTGCCTTGCCGCCGCGACGACCGCCTCCATCGGCGCGTCGGGGCGCCCGTAGCGGATATTCTCGGCCACGGAGCGGTGCAACAGCGATGTATCCTGCGTCACCATGCCGATCTGGTTGCGCAGGCTATCCTGCGTGACCGCGGCGACATCCTGCCCGTCGATCAAGATCCTGCCGCCATCGACGTCGAAGAAGCGCATAAGGAGCTGGACGAGCGTCGACTTGCCGGCGCCCGAGCGCCCCACGAGCCCGACCTTCTCGCCGGGCGCGATAGCGAAGCTGAGATTGTCGATCACGCCCGCCGCCTTGCCGTAGTGGAAGCGCACATTTTCGAAGCGGATGGCGCCGTGCGTGGCCCTGAGCGCGGGCGCCGAGGGACGATCGACGAGCGAATGCGGCCGCGCGATCGTCCCCACGCCCTCCTGCACGGTGCCCATATTCTCGAAGATGCCGATCGACTCCCACATGATCCAGCCAGACATGTTGGAAATGCGGATGGCGAGGCCGGAGGCCAGGGCAATCGCGCCGAGCGTCACCGCGCCGTTCTGCCAGAGCCACACGGCGAGGCTGCCCGTGCTCATGATGAGGATGCTGTTCAGGACGGACACCGTCCCGTTCATCAGGGTGATCAGCCGCGTCTCGCTCAGGAAAGTCGCGGTGTGCTCGGCCAGCGCGGCGCGGGCATAGTCGTCCTCGCGCTCTGGAAGGGCGAAGAGCTTCACCGTCTGGATGTTGGTGTAGCTGTCCACGATGCGGCCGGTGAGGACGGAGCGCATCTCCGACATCAGCGCCGCCCGGTCACGGATCTGCGGCACGAAATGGCGCAAGGTCGCCACATAGGCGAGGATCCACAGCGCAAGTGGGCGGCGAGGCGCCAATCGGCCTGCGCGAAGATGACGAGCGCGCTCACCGCGAACATGGTCACGAACCAGACCGAGTCGATGATCTGCACGACGGATTCGCACAATGACGGCCCGGTCTGGATGATCTTCGAGGCGATGCGGCCAGCAAAATCATTGGCGAAGAAGCTGATTCGACTGGCGCAGGACGAAATGATGCGTCTGCCAGCGGACGAGATTCGTCAGGCCTGGCGCGATCGCCTGCTGGGTAAGGAGATCGTGCGTTAAGCCCGCGAGCGGCCGCGCCACCAGGATCACGAAGCCCATCCACAGAAAGCTCGGGCCGTAATCCTGAAGGACGCGCTCCGGGCTCGTCGTCCGCAGCAAATCGACGAGCGAGCCGATATAGCGCAGCATCGACACCTCGATCAGCGAGACGACGGCGCCGGTCGCCATCAGGCAAGCAAGGAGAGGCCACACTTGCCGGCAATAGCGCCAATAGAAGGCCAGCAGATTTGCCGGCGGCATGGTCTGGTCATGCCTTCGGAAGGGATCAATTTGGGTCTCGAAGAAGCGGAACATGGCTCGTTTTCCAGGAGAGGTCACGGCGAACCCAGGCTCTCGAAGCGGTTGCGATGGAAACGCACCACACAAGGAGCGAGGCGGGCCGTGAGAAGCTGAAATGCAGTGAACGGGATGCGGCGCCGGAACGCGCCGTCAGGCCTTGCCTGGTCCGGTCAGATAGTACTCAACCAGTGAAGGGCACCGTCTTGGGCGCGCGCCGAATCCTGGCGAGCAATGCGGAGGCGAGTGGCACGGACCGGATGTTCGGCTGAAATCGATCCATCCACCCCTCCTCGCGCCACCTATGCCCAAACACACCCCGCGGGCCGCTGGGATGGTCGCCCCAATAGATGAATTCGGCGCGCAAGGCAACAAGAATCTCGCATGCAAGCCCAGGCTCTCGCCGTATTGACAGACAGTTCAGCGGCCCCTAGGGTGCGGCTTTCCCGCATCCGCGCCGGACTCGGCGCTGGCTTCCTTTCCCGAGCGGCAGACGGAGATCGGACACCCAGTAAGGCAGGACATGAACGGCGTTATCCATGCTCCGGCAACGCGGCCGGTTCCAATCCCAATCCGCGAGATTCTCCCTTGGGCAGCGTTCGCCGGAGTTCTCGCGCTCCTCTTGATCTATTTCATCGGGGCCGAGCAAGGCGCGACGGCGCTGATCCTTGGCCATTACGTCCATGAATTTGTGCATGACGGGCGCCATCTCCTGGCCTTCCCCTGTCATTAAAGAGGCAGGCAGGTGGTCAGCGGTCTTCTTCTGCGCGGGCTGCTCGCCGGCATTCTCGCGGGTCTTCTTGCGGCGGGCTTTTCGTTTCTCGCGGGCGAGCCTTCGATTGAACGCGCCATTGCCTTCGAGAACGCCATCGAGCAGGCAGCCCCGCAGCCGCCCATGCCTGAAATCGTCAGCCGGAGCGTGCAGCGCGGCACCGGACTCTTGACCGCCTATAGTGTCTATGGCGCTGCTATCGGCGGCCTGTTCAGTTTGGTTTTCGCGCTCGCCTATGGGCGGTCAAATGGTCTCGATCCGAAAGCTCTTTCGGCGCTCCTGGCCTTTGCCGGCTTTACCGCGATGGGGCTCGTGCCGGAGCTGAAATATCCGGCCAATCCACCGGCGATCGGCGCGCCGGAGACGATCGGCGCGCGCACCGCGCTTTATTTTGGCATGCTCGCGATTTCCCTCCTCGCCATGATCCTCGCCGCGACGCTCGCGCTGGCCTTTTCGGCAAGGCTCGGCTCCTGGAACGGCGCGCTTGTTTCTGCCGCCGTCTATGTCGCGGTGGCGGGCTTGGCTGCACTGGCGCTGCCGCCCGTCGATGAAGTCCCGGTCAATTTTCCGGCGAGCGTTTTGTGGAATTTTCGCCTGGCGTCCATCGGCGCACGCGCGGTCTTGTGGGCTGCACTCGGGCTAGTCTTCGGCGGCATGACGCAAATTTGGCTTCGCGGCGGGAAGCCAGGCCGCGCTTAACCTTCTGCAGCGATAACCTTGCTTGCACAGTCAAACGGGACGATTGCCGCATGCTCCGCGAAAAAATCGACTCCGTGGGGAATCATTTTCTGATTGGCCTTCGGCCGTCGCCGCTCCTCGACGAGCACGACCGCGCGCTTCTTTCCGATTTGCGCCCCGCCGGCGTCATTCTCTTCAAGAGCAATTTCCGCCATGATCTTCCCTATGAAGCCTGGCTCGAGAGCCATGCGCGTCTCATTGCCGATATTCGCGCGGTAACCGGGCGTGCGCGCATGCTCATCGCTATCGACCACGAGGGGGGCCGGGTGTGCCGGACACCGCCGCCGGTCACTCGGTTTTCCTATGCCGTGCGATGGGCGGGGCAGGCGGCGCGAGTGGGCCGCGCGATGGGCCGCGAACTCGCCGCGCTCGGCGTCAACGTCAACTTCGCCCCGGTCCTCGACATTCACACCAACCCCAAGAACCCGGTGATCGGCGAACGCGCCTTCGGGCAAACGACAAAAGCAGTGATCGCGGCGGCGCTGCCTTTTATAGAGGCCATGCAGGCGGAAAAAGTCATCGCCTGCGGCAAGCATTTTCCAGGACATGGCGATACCAGCATCGATTCGCATCTTGACTTGCCCTCGCTGACGCTCGGCCTCAATGCGTTGTGGGCGCGGGAGCTAAAACCTTTCGCCGCCGCGATCGAGGCGGGGCTTTCCATGATCATGACGTCACATATTCTCTATCCCGCGGTCGACGCGCATGCGCCGGTCACGCTCTCGCGCCGTTTCGTGACCGGGATTCTGCGCGACGAGCTTGGTTTTGCGGGAGTCGCGGTGTCCGATGATATCGGCATGGGCGCGATGAAAGGGTTATTCGATAGCCCGGATGCCGCCGTGCGCTTGATCGAATCCGGTTGCGACATGGTCATGGTCTGCGCCCATTTCACCGGCACGGGCCGCGCGAGGGATTTCGCGCAAGCAATTCTTGCGGCGGCCGAGGACGGCCGCTTGGACCCGGCCCTTTTAGCGCGATCGCGGGCACGCATTGAAAGCCTGCTTGCGCGGGCGGCAACGAACGAAGTGGGGTTTTTGCCTCAAGACGTGTTCCGCGCCCATGCCGGCGCCGGGGCGCTCTACGAGGCCGCGACCGTCGAGGTCGTCTAGCGCCGCGAAAGCGCCGGGCGCACCCCTTCTCCCGCTTGCGGGAGAAGGGGGCCTTCGCGTAAGCGGGGTCGGTTGTGGGGGCGTCCACCCCATCATTGAAACATAACGTCTACCCAATAATTGGCGGTGACCCATGTGTTGGACGGGAAACTAACCCCGCTGCCGTAGATATAAACACCGTTGCCGCCGCTCGAAGCACTAGCGGGAGCGGTCAGCGGCCCGTCGGTGTGCGCCGTGGCGAAATAATTGTCGGTCTCAGTATAATCGCCATTGCTGTGATAGGACGCAATGTAAGTCGTGTTAGCCGTGATCGCGACTGGATTGGCGAAATTAACCGCCTGCCAGCGGCTCGCCGTTTCGCCTGTAAAAGTCGCGCTCGCGAGGAGCGTGCCCGACGAACTCCACATATGAGGAGTGTGTGTGCCGGTGTCTTGCGGGTTTTTGTAGAACATGATGCCCGCGATCTGACCGTTTCTCGAAGGATAAAACTTTACGCCGAGTTCGACCGGATTGGGGTCGTTTTTGACCACGATTGAAGAAACTGTACCCGAAAACAGAGTCGAGATTCCCGCAGCGTTGATCGTCAATGCCAGTGTCGCCGACCCTGTGCCTGCGGCATTGGTGGCGCTCAATGTCGTGCTGGACGTTCCTGCCGCCGTGGGGGTCCCGGTGATGACACCGGTCGCTGTGTTGACCGAAAGCCCGGCGGGCAATCCCGACGCGTTGAAGCTCGTGGGATTATCGGTCGCCGTGATCGCGTAGCTGAACGGCGTGCCGACCGTGCCGCTGGCTGTCAATGCGCTGGTGATAGCGGGCGGTGAGGCGGCAATTTTGACCTTCAAGATCAATGTCGCGGAGCCTGTGCCTCCAGCATTGGTGGCGTGCAACGAAACGCTTGACGTTCCTTCTGCCGTGGGTGTCCCGGAGATGACACCGGTCGCTGTGTTGACCGAAAGCCCGGCGGGCAATCCCGACACGTTGAAGGTCGCGGGATAATTGTTTGCGGTAATCGTGTAGCTGAACGGCGTGCCGACCGTGCCTCTGGCTTTCCATGCTCTGGTGATAGCGGGCGCGGCCAGCACATTAATTGTCAAGGTCAATGTCGCCGCCCCTGTGCCTGTGGCGTTGATGGCGCTCAACGCGACGCTGGACGTTCCCCGGTGCCGTGGGTGTCCCGGAGATGACACCCGTCGCCGTGTTGGCCGAAAACCCGGCGGGCAATCCCGACGCGTTGAAGCTCGCGGGATTGTTGGTCGCGGTGATCGTGTAGGTGAACGGCGTGCCAAGCGTGCCGCTGGCGCTCAAAGCGCTAGTGATGGGCGAGGTGGTGGCAGCGTAGCATGCAGACGCGTTGAACGATCCGCCGCCCGATAGATTGGACGTCTCCCAACACAATTGAGCCGGAATCTTGTTGACGTGCCCGGACGTGTCGCCATTTCCGTCTGCCACGTCAGGGCCGATGGGCGGTCACGCCATGCCGGCTTTCCACCATGCCGGTGTGCTGGAATAGGAGTAGGAATTGGGAATTACCTGTCCGGCGGCACAGGGACCCCGGTTGGAATTTCAGAAGCAACGAATCGTGTCGCCTTGTTGAAGTAGTCATAGTTACCCCATCGCAGCAGGGTAGCGGTGACCTTGGGGTCGGGATATCCGCCCGCAGGCGTAAATTCATTCCACGGGCTTGTGTCGCAATGGCCGAGGTTCGGCATTCCGAGACGGTAAATCCCTGGATGAGCAGTAGTGTACATAGTGCATCCAGTATACGCTTTTGCGCCTTGGAGAGTTGAACCCAAGACATTGCCCACGAGGTTATAACTGTAGGCAAGCCGATCAAGCCATACGGCCTCACTCGACACCCCATAGTTCGGCTTTTAGCCGGTAAAATAATTCCGCAATGCGGTGCCGTAGCCGGTGCCTCCAAAATAATTATCGGCGCCCCACATCTCGCCGATATTGCCCTCGTACAGGTTCATTATCTGAAAAGGTGCGTGACCGTCGTCGAACGTCCACGTCACCAGGTTTGTCCCGAATTGCGACGGGGATCCATACGAATAGTTGTAGCCAATTGTTAATGGCAGCAGCCGTAGCCCCGGGTGAGAATGTCGCACAAATAGTGGTTCGGTTTGGTATGCCGCCAGGAACGCCGGTTAAGATCAGCCGATACTCATGTAGAGGTAAACATTAGGGGTGTTAGGTGGAAAGGGCCGTTACGCCTCGGCTTCTTCGTCGTGGCTGTCCTGATTCTCCTTGTGTTTGGATTAAGGTCGCATGACTCTTCGTCCCAGATGTCGCATCAGCACCGTGGTCCAACCGTCGATCTCGATTAGCCGCGCCAGAGCGGTGCCTTGCCTCCCATAGGCGGCTACGACGCCAGGAACATCGCGCCCGATGAGACCGGAGAGAATAATCGCCGCGCGGGGCGCCGCTAATTTTGCAATTTGCGGTGCGAGATCGCGCAGCGGACGCGCGAGAATATTCGCGAGTACCAGATCGTAAGGTCCCCCTGCCCGCAACAGAGGGTGTACCGCGCCTTTTGCCGCGACTGGACGCACGAAGCCCGCGACGCGGTTGCGTTTTGCATTGGCGCCGGCAGCTTTCACGCAGACACTGTCGATATCCCCGGCGTGAATTTTGCGCTTGAACAATTTGGCCGCCGCGATGGCAAGGACGCCGGAGCCGGTGCCGAGATCGAGGATGGCGCGGGGCCGCCGCTTGCGCGCGACGAGATCCAGCATGTGGAGGCAGCCGCGCGTCGAACCATGGTGGCCGGTGCCAAAAGCAAGCGCGGCCTCGATCTCGATTGCGATGTCATTGGCCTTGACCGCGTCGCGTCCATGCGCGCCATGAACGATGAAGCATCCCGCCCGTATCAGCTTCAGCCCTTCGAGGGAAGCGCCAACCCAGTCGCGCTCATCGACGCGGCCGAAGCTTGCCGCGCGAGCGGAGGCGGTGTCTGCGGCGGCGGCGACGAGGGCACGAACATTTGCTTCATCGGGGGGAGTGCCAAAATAGGCTTCGACGATCCAGGGAGTATTGTTCGAGCCGCTCGTGTCTGGGGTTTTCTCGAAGGCCGCGGCGGCGGTGGTGGCCGAATCGAACGTCTCGACAATAATGGCGGCGATTCTGCGCGCCGCCGCTTCGCCGCACGAAAGACGCATGACATGTGCGGCGCAGTTCGGGGGGAGGCCTTTGAGCATGGCCGCAGCTACCATGGAGGGCCGCGAACGGCAACGGGAGCGTTCCGGCCGCGCTCGCCTCGCTGCGCAAGGCAGGCCTGAAATTCGACATCATGACGACATCGTTCTTTCTCGGCCGCTGGACGATCAAGCCCGCGCCCAATTCGGGCATGCCTTTGTGGCAGGACCGGCTTTTCATCACGCTGTCGCGGCAAGCAGCGAATGAAACCGACTTCTTCGCGATTCCGTCGGACCGCGTCGTCGAGTTCGGCGCCCAGGTGACGGTGTGATTTGCGCGCGCCGCATCAGGAGAACACGCAGACTTAAGAAAAAACGTACGGCGTCTAAGGGGCATTGTTGCATTGGCTGGCGGATCGCGGTGGGTTCGAGGCTGTTTTACCGAGGTTCCGCTCATGTCGGATTTCAAAGGTCGCCGGTTTCTGGCCGAGATCATCCTTTTGTGCGTGCGCTGGTATTGAAAATACGGCGTCAGCTTCCGCGACCTCGAAGAAGAAGATCAATGGCCGCAAGCGCCACATCGCGGTCGATACGGACTGGCGGCTGCTCATGGTCAATCTCACGACAGCGGACATCGCCGATTCAGCGGGAGCGCGGGCGATCCTCGACGCCATTCGCAAACGCTGGCTCTGGATCAAACATCTGTTCGCCGATGGCGTCTATGATCGGCGCAAGCTCATGGACAAGGCGGCGCTCGAGGATTTCGTCATCGAAATCGTTCGCCGTATCGACAGTGATCCGGGTTTCAAAGTGCTGCCGCGCCGTTGGGTAGTCGAGCGAACCTTCGGAAAATGACGCGCTGGCGGCGGCTCGTGCGCGACTACGAATAGCGCATCGACGTGTCGAAAGCCATGATCCGCGTCGCCATCGGAAGCCTTCTCCTCCGACGCATTTCACATTGAAATCCAATCTCAAACAGACTCTAAGCTCATAGCCTAAAAAACTCCCGCCGTGAGTGGCATTCAGTATGGACTTTTAGTGTCATAGAAAGCTGGACCTTTGTCCGTAGAGACATACAACCTGTATTTTTTCGATTGCAGTGGGACTGGGAGGTAGGCTTTATAATGACCCGGTGTTTTATCTCGTATGACCGTGAGTTGTGAAGTAATGCCTATATATTTTGAAGTATCTACTGTTGGTTCAGCATATTTTGTGGCATATATTGTGAACTTCGGATGTTGTTGTGCGAATTCATTACCGGGGAATATTGCTTGCCATTCTAAGTAAACTCCGCAATTATCTGAACTACGCATGAAAAAGGCTACATTTGAGACTAGGGAGCCGCCAATGCACCCAGCATAACAAGCAGCAGATTGCAATGCAACTATATCTAAGCATTACCAAATCACTGTAACAACTTTTAAAATCCGCTTGAGCTATTTCAGCGCACCTCTCTAAGCACGACAGTGTGTGCTTGTATCTGTATGCTCGTCATTATGAGGGCCGATGCAATAATATATTTAGTGTCCGTCCGGAGAGATATTGAATCCTATGCATCACTTGTGATTCAAGGGTGGTGGCCTGATTCGAAGGGGGTCACCCATGTGGACGG
>QHBR01000164.1 GCA_003244015.1 Hyphomicrobiales bacterium
GCAAATATTTTTCGAGGTGCCCTTAGCTTCCATCGACGTATCGGAACCAGACGATGGCGTTCAGCGTTTGCAGGTCATGGCGCCGTCGGGCGCTGCGCCGTTTCACGGAGGAGGCTCCAATGGATTTGACTCAGCTAAGAGCAGGATCGACAGAAGATGGGGCACTCTCGATGTGACGATGGATTCGACGCACCCAGATCGCGGCGCAAGACAGGCCTTTCTGTTCCGCGAAAAGATCCCCTCCCCGACCGTCATGAAGAGTTCGCCGCGCCGTTTGATGTTCTCCGGTGCGGGCATAAAGATAGGTTAGCCTAGCGCCGCACCGATGATCGAATCACCGCGACGGCCTGCGCGGGAAAACATTAAGTCGCTCCTCCTCCCAACGGGCAAAGCTACACCTCCACAGTGCCGGATAGGCCTCAGCGATTACAGAGCGTGCAGCCGGAATCTCCCATCCGTCGTTGACATGCCGCACTGGAAATTTTGCAGGCAATTGGACAAAGCAATGATCCATTCATCGCACCGGGATCGCAAAACCAAGGCAATTGCCGAAGCGTTGGCAATGATCGCTGACGCTCACCCTGAACTCGATCCACATCGGCCGCGTCCCGTCCGCGAGACAGACGAATGGTTGTGGGAGAGCGCCACCAAATTTTGCGCCGCGCTGGACTACTATGCAGGGCGCACTATGGAAATTAAGAGAGCATTCGCGCCAGCCGCCCGGTGCCCACGCGTGCAGGGCGGAACTCACCCAAATCTAAAACTGGTTTAGATTTGGGTGCCGGCCCCGCCGCGCCGCCTCACGCGCTCACTCCGGCCACGGCAGCCGCCGGCTCATTCAATCGCTGGGTTCTCCAGGGCCCGCGAAGACGCCTGTTGCATTGTGGCTGGCCTTCTCCCGGCTATCCACCAGGCGCAGCCTAGCGCCCATCAGGTCAGGGCCTCCGCCCGCGCCGAATTGCCATATTCATTCTTGGAACGCCCGGCACTCTTGATTTCTTAGCGCCACGCATTAACTATAGTTCATGTCACGATGTGGTGCAGCTCTACAGCGTGCGGCATTCAGGAAACATGGCTCGCATCCGCGACACATCCCCGGTCATTTGCCGGGGCTTCGTTATTTTTGAGGGGCGTCATACCAAGAGGTCCCAAAGGCGAGCGCCGCCTCGCCCTTGTCACACCGGCTGCGGACGGCGCACCCGCCGGGCGACCCTGAAGTGACCCGGCATTTGGTAGTGGGTCAGTCTGAAATTTGCACGCCTTGACTGGCGTTTCGCCTTCGTCATCGCGATCCTGTATGATCGCTAACAAAAGGAGATTGCGGCCATGTCCATGGTTCAGGAACGCATTCAAGAGAACGAGCGCCTATTGACCATCGATCGTCAAAGTTTGGCGCACATGGAAAATAGTAGCTGGCGTCACATGGACGATCTCCATTGTGCTCTGGGTGGCGTGTCCGAGCAGGGACCGAGCCTTTTCGAGCGCACAATTAGGCGAATGAAGGCCGGAATCGATGAGTTGGAGGAAGCCAACATCGTTCTTCGCCGCTTGCATCACGATGCCTAAAGCCACTATAGGCATAAAGCGCCCACGCGGCACAAACCAGGTCGAGGATCGCGAGCCAACGCCAGAGGAATAGGGGAAAGACCCGGCTGCGGTCGAGCGCGGGCGCCTTGGTGGGGTAAAGGGAGGCAGCGCTAGAGCCGTAAATATGACTGCAAAGCAGCGCAGCGACAGCGCGCGCAACGCCGCTCGAAAAAGTGGCGTGACTGCGTCAATGCGTTACTCCCGTCATTTTCCTCTCCGGAGAATCGTGGATTTCTAGCACCGCCGCGAGATACTCCTCGCGTAGCTCAGAATTCGTCACCTCGAACTGGTGTTCAAGCTTGCGCCGCTTGGTCTCAAAGGCATATTCGGCTTCCGAAAGCCCGCGCGATCTTGTCTGATATTTCGATAAGCCCCAGCACGCCGTGTGACGGGCCTCCTAAGGTTTGTGTTATGAGTGATTTTGCCATGTTTTGCTCGCGCCTTCTGCGATATGCAGCCCCTATCGCCGCTGTCGCGGAACGAAAGCGCCCACCGGGGAGGATCGGCGGGCGCTTCTGGCTACGAGGGGGCTTGGAAGCGGCCACAGCCCCGCAGACTAAACGAAAGTTTAACGTGGTTTCCTTAATGTTGCGTTAACTGATGCGCGCAGCCGCCGCAAGACGCAGCAAAGCGCGCGGAGCTTCAAGGTGAGATAGCGAAGGCGCAGCGTTATGCGGGGCATTCCCGTGAAGCGTCCACCGCCTTCAGCGAAGCGTGCACCGCGTATTTGCGGATAATGTCGAGAATTGGTGCTAACGCTTTCGAGCATTTCCGCCGCGCTGCCTTGCGCTCGGCTCCCAGTTGATCGCGATGCCAGCGCGCTGCTTTCCCATCACGGTCGCATCTGCAATGCGTGCCGCCGCGACAATCACACGTCGCCCACCGAAGCGCTTCGATTTAGAACAGGATCGGGACGCCGGAGCGCATCAGAATTTATCGGAAATCCCGCATCTTCGTCTTGATCGAGTCGATGTGGAGATCGGGAATGACGATATCGCGCGGCTTGGGCGCCCCGGGCGGAAGACTCCTCGGATCGAGGCCCGGACTGCCGTGGTGGAACTTGTCGCTGCGGCCGTGCGGCAGCAGAAACGTGACGTCTCTATCGCCCACACTCGCGAGCGCCGACGACAAGTCGGTCAGGTGCTGGGCGACGAGATGAACGACCTCGCCCTCGCGCTGGATGCGACCGTTGACCGCCATCATCCTGGCCGAGAGAATAATCCGGCGCTGCTTCTCATAGAGCTTCGGCCAAATGACGAGGTTGGCGATGCCGGTCTCGTCTTCGATGGTGATGAACATGACGCCTTTCGCCGAGCCCGGCATTTGCCGCACCAGCACGAGGCCGGCGGTCTCAAGCCAGCGCCCGTCGCGGGCTTGCATCGCCTCGGCGCAGGGGACGATGCGCCTACGGCGCAGGTCCCCGCGGAGGAATGAGACGGGATGGCTGCGCAGCGTTAACCCGACATGGCCGTAGTCCTCGACCACCTCGCCGCCGGCGGTCATGGGCCGTAGCGCCACCGTTGGCTCTTGGGCCTCCGGCACGGCTTCGGCCTCGCGGGCCGAGGCGGCCGCGAAGAGCGGCAGCGGTTCGTCGCGCAACGCCTTGATCGCCCACAGCGCCTCGCGCCGCGCGAGCCGCAGTGAGGGCTGAAAGGCGTCGGCCTCGGCGAGCCGCACGAGTGCAGCGGCCGGAACACCGGCGCGGCGCCAAAGATCATCGACCGAAGCGAAGGGCTGGCCGGCGCGCGCGGCGACTATGGCGGCGGCATCGGTATTGGCGAGGCCGCGGACCATGCCCAAGCCGAGCCGGACAGCGAAGCGGCCTTCCTGGCCGGTTGGTTCCAGCGTGCAGTCGAAGCGGGAGGCGTTCACGCAAATCGGCCGGACATCGACGCCATGATCGCGCGCATCGCGGACGATCTGAGCCGGTGCGTAGAAGCCCATCGGCTGCGCATTGAGAAGCGCGGCGCAGAACACGTCGGGGTGATGGCATTTGAGCCAAGACGAGGCATAGGCGATCAGCGCAAATGAGGCCGCGTGGCTTTCCGGAAATCCGTAACTGCCGAAGCCCTCCAATTGCTTGAAGGTCTTCTCGGCAAACTCCGGCTCGTAGCCATTGGCGACCATGCCGTCGACCAGCTTGTCGCGGAATTTTGACACGCCGCCCGTATGTTTGAAGGTCGCCATGCTCCTTCTGAGCTGGTCGGCCTCGCTTGGCGTGAAGCCCGCGCATTCGATAGCGACGCGCATGGCCTGTTCTTGGAACAAAGGGACGCCGAGCGTTTTGCCGAGCACTTTCTCCAGCTCAGGCTTGGGATAGACGACATCCTCCTTGCCCTCGCGGCGGCGCAGATAGGGATGCACCATATCGCCCTGGATCGGGCCCGGCCGGACGATCGCCACCTCGATGACAAGGTCATAGAAGGTGCGCGGCTTGATCCGCGGCAACATCGCCATCTGTGCGCGGCTCTCGATCTGGAAGACACCGAGCGTGTCCGCTTTGCGGATCATCGCATAGGTCTTGGGATCTTCGGCGGGAATGGTGGCCAGATCGAGTTCAATGCCCTTGTGCCCGGCGAGCAAGTCGAGGCCACGCTTCATGCAGGAAAGCATGCCGAGCGCAAGGCAATCAACTTTCATAAAACGAAGCGCGTCGATGTCGTCCTTGTCCCATTCGATCACTTGGCGGTCCTTCATCGCGGCAGGCTCGATCGGGACGAGCTCGTCGAGCCGGTCGTGGGTGAGGACGAAGCCGCCGGGATGCTGCGAGAGATGGCGCGGCGTGCCGATCAGCTCGCGGGCGAGATCCATGGCGAGCCGTAGGCGCCTGTCGCCGAGATTAAGATTGAGATCCTCGGCGTGCTTGAGCTCGACGCCTTCTTCCGACCAGCCCCAGACCTGCGAGGACAGCATCTTGATGAGGTCCTCGGGCAGGCCGAGCGCCTTGCCGACGTCACGGAGTGCGCCCTTGGCGCGATAGCGGATGACGGTCGCGCAAAGCGCTGCATGGTCGCGGCCATAGGTTTCGAACACCCATTGCATGACGATCTCGCGCCGTTCGTGCTCGAAATCGACATCTATATCGGGCGGTTCGCGCCGCTCCTCCGAGACGAAGCGCTCGAACAGGAGGTCGTTGCGCTCCGGATCGATCGAGGTGATGCCGAGCACATAGCAGACGGCGCTGTTGGCGGCCGAACCGCGACCCTGACAGAGGATGTCCTGGCTGCGGGCGAAGCGGACGATCACGTTCACGGTCAGGAAATACGGCGCGTATTTCAGCGTCTCGATCAGGCGCAGCTCGTGTGTGAGGATTGCCGACACCTTGCCGGGCACGCCCTCGGGATAGCGCGCGGCGGCGCCTTCCCAAGTGAGTTTTTCGAGCGCCTGCTGCGGCGTCAAGCCGGGCATGGCCGCTTCTTCCGGATATTGATAAGCGAGTTCGCCGAGCGAGAAGCGGCAGCGCTCGGCGATTGTGATGGTGCGCGCCAAGGCCTCGGAATAATGGCCAAAGAGCCGAGCCATTTCTTCCGGCGATTTCAGATAGCGGTCGGCATGACGCTCGCGGCGAAAGCCGGCGTCATCGATGGTGCAATTGTGCCGGACGCAGGTCACCACATCCTGCAGGATGCGCCGCGCCGGAACATGGAAGAGGACATCGTTGGTGACGACGGTGGGGACGCCCGCCCGCGCCGCCATGGTCGATAGCTCAAAGAGGCGCAGCGCGTCGTTCGGCCGCCGGCGCAGCGTCAGGGCTTGATAGGCGCGGTCGCCGAACGCCTCGGAGAGCCTGCGCAGGCGTAGCGCGCAGGTGTCATCGGCCTCATCGGGCACGAGCACCGCGATCAGGCCTTCGCTGTAAGCTACGACATCGGACCAATCGAGCCGGCATTGCGCCTTGCCGCCGCGTTTCTTGCCGAGCGACAGCAGCCGACAGAGCCGCGCATAGGCGGGCCGCTCAATCGGATAGACGAGGATGGACATACCGTCGGCGAGGTCGACGCGGCAGCCCACAATCAGGCGCACGCCGGTCTTCTTGGCGGCCTCATGGGCGCGAACGATGCCGGCGAGGCTATTGCGGTCGACGATCGCCATGGCCTCGATGCCCAGGACGGCGGCCTGGGCGAACAGCTCCTCGCAGGAGCTGGCTCCGCGCAGGAAGCTGAAATGCGAGGTGCATTGCAGCTCCACGTAATGTCCGTCGCCGGTCATCCGAAAATCCCGTGCAGGAACCAGCGATGCGTGCCAGTGGCGGCGTCCTCGCCATCGCCGGCGCGGTAGATCCAGAAGCGCTCACCCGCCTCATCCTCGATGCGGAAATAGTCGCGCACCGCGATCAGCTCGACGTCGCGTTTCCACCATTCGCCGAAGACGCGCTCGG
Source organism: Hyphomicrobiales bacterium (assembly GCA_003244015.1). Classification (GTDB taxonomy): domain Bacteria; phylum Pseudomonadota; class Alphaproteobacteria; order Rhizobiales; family Beijerinckiaceae; genus Methylocapsa. Next base: position 5,966 of record QHBR01000164.1, read on the forward strand.
GGCCGTCGGCGCATTTCACGCGGCGACGCACGCCGCGCCAGATGAAGCTGACGGGCGGATGATCGGGCAGCAACGCGACCGTTTCGATCGGTTCCGGGGTCGGCAGCAAGCGCGCGGGACGCGGCCAATGGTCCTGCCACGCCTCTCCGATATTTGGCGCCGCCGGCGCGATCCGCTGAACCGAGCGTTCCGGCACGTCGCTGGCGACCGGAGCGAAGCGGTAGAGCCGCTGTTCGCCGACGCGATTGGCGAGCGTGTCGATGAGGCTGGAGACGTCCGCCTCCGGTTCCTCGGTTAGCGAGGAGATCGTCTGTTTCGGCGCGAGCGGCTCGGCGAGCGTGGCGGCAAGGCGCATGATCTCGATGCCGAAGCCCGGATCGACCGTTTCGATCTTGTCGCACAGGAGCCGTGTCAGCCGCTTTACATCGCGCACCGGCAAGGCCGTGCCGATGCGGATGGCCTCGATGCGGTTGTCGACGCGATGAAACAGAAGGTCGAGGCGCCGCGCGCCGAGGCCTTTGGCCTCGAGCATCTCACAAAGTTGGGCTACCAGCTTGCCCGTGGTGCGGGCAATTGTCTCAGGCGCGCCGATCGGCTCGGCGAAGACGCGCCGGACCTCAATGAGTGCCGACGGGCGAACCGGATTGATCGGCTCGCTGAGGCATCCCATGGCCTGATCGAGACGACGGCCAAGCTCGGGGCCGAAGCGTAAGGCAAGCGGCGCACGGGGTTTTGCCGCCAGTTCGGCGATGCGTTCGAAGCCGAGGACGCGAAGCTCCTCCACCATATTTTTGGGCAGGCGCAATGAAGCGATGGGCAGATCAAGAACGGCCTTCACGCTGTCTCCCGCTGGGACGACGAGGGTGGGCCGCGCCACATAGCGGGCAAAGGCATGGGCGGCACCCCAGCTGTCGGCGATCGCGGCGCGAGCGGCGACGCCAGATGCGGCAAGCTGGTCGACCATCCCCTTCACCAGGGCGTCTTCACCACCATGGAGATGGGCAGTGCCCGTGGTGTCGATCACCAGTCCGTCTGGGGCATCGGCGGCGGCGACCGGCGCGTAACGTTGCAACGCCCAGAGAGCGAGCCGGTCGAGAGCTTCCGCGTCGGCGGCAGGCTCCGCGTCCCTGAGTGCCTGCGCCTTGGCCGCGGGCATGCCAACGCGCAAGCCGGCGCGCTGCGCTGCCGCGTCCAAGGCCAGGACCACCCGCCGCCTTCCTTCCCGGCCGGTCAGGACGAGCGGCGCCTCAGCGGGCGGCGCGGCGCCGCCCAATTTCCTTCTGACCCGGTCCGTGGACCAGGCCGGAAGGAAGAGCGAGACGACCCTTGGCATCGCATGCCTCCACTTCGAAATCGGCGCTTTCCCCGGCGCGGCACCGGATCAATTCGAGCTGCCATCGGGCGCGTCCAACGCCGGGAATAGGCAACGGGGTTGCGGGGAGAGCGCTGACGCGCCAGCGGGTGACGGACGCCGTCGGCTGTCCGAAGTCGGTGGCCTCGGTCTGCCGCCGCCAGCGGCGGATGGCGATGCCGATGGCGCCAGAGCTTTCGGCGGCAAGCTGAAGGCGGCGGGATGCGGTCATGGACAGCCGCGCGACCTCGGCGACAACGGCGCCAAGCCCGCCATGCCGCAAACCCTCCTCGAAACAGGCAAGCACAGCCTCCCCCGCCTCGACATAGATCACGCGGCCGGGCAGTAACCCTGCTTGCGCAAAGGCCGGAGCGAACAAATCCGGGCGCGTGATGCACCACAGGACCTTTCCCCGCGCGCGAGCGGCAATTCCCGCCGTGAAGAGAGCCGCGGCGGCGCCGTCGATCGCGCCATTGCCGCCGCCGGCCACCTCATGCAGAGCGCCGAGCGCCAGTCCGCCTCCCGGCAGATGCCGGTCGATCTCCTTGATGCCGAAGGGCAGCACCAATCGCCGGCGTGTGGCCGCGCCCTCGAGGCGCTGGATGCGCTCTCGAAGCTCCTCGACAATAGGAAGGCCGGCGGACGTCCTCATGTCCTTTGCAACTCGCTCGGGCGGATACTATGTTCCCTATTTGTCCATTTATGCCAAGAGAGTCAACTGGAGTCTGACGGAAGGGGTGGCGCCCGAACGAAATCGAGAAGGGCGATGAAGGGGACATCGCGCGTTTTTTCGACCCATCGGACCCGGCATCTTGGCCGGAGAGCTACGCAAGCAGGCTTTGGCAGGGAGCAGCGGCGGCTTTATTCTGAAATCCTCACCAGACTGCAACGCGCGTCGGGCTCGGCTGCGGTATTTTGAATGCATGACATGGCCGCTAGCCTGGCAGGCGGGCGACAAGACGCACGGCAGGTCCGCGTCGATGTCGGCGCCAGAATGCGCGGTATTTGGCGGTGAGGAGGAGCGGTGAGGAGGATCAGCCCTTGTGTAACTTATACTCAGTGACGAAAGGCCAGCAGGCGATCCGTGAACTGGCGGGCGCCATGAGCGACCGGACCGGCAACCTCCCTCCTCTTCCAGGCATCTTTCCCGACTACGCGGCCCCGATCGTTCGGAATCAGCCCAAAGGGCGCGAGTTGACGATGGCCCGGTGGGGCATGCCGACGCCCGTCTTTGCGCTGCAGGGCAAGAAGTCCGATTCAGCCACCAATGTCCGCAACGTCACATCCCCGCATTGGCGGCGCTGGCTCGGGATCGAGAACCGCTGCGTGGTGCCTTGGACAAGCTTTTCCGAGATCGAGGTGCGGCCCGACGGCAGCCGTCCGCCGGTTTGGTTCGCCTTCGACGAGACCCGACCATTGGCCTTTTTTGCCGGCATCTGGACGCGCTGGACCTCTGTCCGGAAAGTGAAGGAAGGGGAGACGACCAATGACATCTTCGCGTTTCTGACGACCGAACCGAACAAGGAGGTCGGGGCGATCCACCCAAAAGCGATGCCCGTCATTTTGACGACACGAGAGGAAATCGACCTCTGGATGTCGGCACCGGCCGAGGAAGCGCTCAAGCTGCAAAGGCCGCTTCCCGACGAAGGGCTCAAGATCGTCGCAAGGGGAGTGAAGCAAGATGAGGGAGGCCTCGCGGCCTAACGTTCAAGCTCGCGCCGGACTCTGATCGCGATAGGGCGGGGAGCACCGCCGAAGAGCCAAGCAAGGGCGTCTCGGCCGAGCCTGCGCGGCAGCGCGCATAAGAGCCCCCCTGTTTCCGCAACCTTATCACATTCTTTCGCACATGCAACGTTACGAAAACTACGGTAGTGTCTCAGTTTGATTGTGGCAGCTTAGCTCTACAGTGTTACATAAATATCACACGCCCCACACGCTTTTTTTTACACCTCACAATTGGGCACCTCGAAAAATATT